>JAENWY010000095.1 GCA_016649775.1 Spirochaetaceae bacterium | reverse complement strand
CTTAAAATGAAACACAATGATGAATTGACAGCAGCCTTAAAGAGAGCAAAAGAATCTGATGAAGCAAAATCACTATTTCTACTCTCAATGAGTCATGATTTGAGAACTCCTATGAATTCAATAATTGGATATAGTGATTTAGCTTTAAGTAATATAGGAGACGGTGAGATTATTAATAGTAGTCTTTTAGAAATAAAAGCTGCATCTAATTTGTTATTGAATATCCTTGAAGAACTTTTATATATGAGTACTATTGAGCAAGATGAGATTTACTTAAAAAGAGAAGAATTTAATATTAAAGAAACCTTTGAAAAAATAATCCAAAATAGTATTGAAAAAATAAACCAGAAGAAAATTAAATTATGGGAAAGTATAAGTCTAAAACATGCTAATGTTATTGGCGATGAAGAGAGACTTATAACAGTAATAAATAATATTGTTAATAATTCTATTGATTACACTGAAAAAGGTTCTATTAATATAAGTGTAGATGAAAAGACTGTTAATGAATCAAAATCAATTTATAAGATAATTATTAAAGACACTGGTATAGGAATGACAAAAGAACAGCAGGAGAGAATATTTGGAAAATTTTATACAGCTAAAGGTTCTAAATCTTATAAAACTGGTGGTCTTGGAATTGGTTTAAACATTTCAAAAGGTATTTTAGACAAGATGAATGCTTCTATTTCTTTGGATAGTACGTATGAGAAAGGAACAACTTTTACAATAGAAATTCCATTTGATTTAAAACCTATAGGAAATGAAAGAACTCCATCAGATTTAAAAAAAATATGATTTTTCATCTAAAAAAATTCTATTGGTTGAAGATATTGAAATTAATATTATGCTTCTTAAAAAATTGTTATCTCAGACAAAAATTAATATTATAGTAGCAAAAAATGGTAGAGAAGCTTTTGAATTATTCAGAGATAATAATGATTTTGATATTATCTTCATGGATTTACAAATGCCAATTATGGATGGATATGAATCTTCAAAGTTAATAAGATCTTTAGGTACTGTTAAAGCAAAAAATGTTCCAATAATTGCAGTATCAGCAAATGCTTTTGAGGAAGATAAGAATAAGATTAAGGCTTCGGGAATGAATGAAAATTTCCAAAAACCAATAAATATTGAGCGTCTTGTGACTATATTAGATAAATATTTAGGTGTTGAAAAATAATAAGTTATTAAGTCTTTATCCTTTTTTAAGAATGAGACTTTTTAACTATATATTGATGATTTTTTATTTTAACATTTTATTTATTTTGAAAGTTAAATATTCAGTTGAAATCTTTTCTTGTTCAATTCTAGAACTATTTTCATCAATTCTATTACTAGTTAAATAATCCAAAGCCATTTGTTCACTAGCCGTTAAATTTCTAATTTCACCTTTAAATTCTTTACCTTCAATAATATAATCTTTATATTTGTTGAGTGTTTCAATATCCATGCAAAGAGATTTTGCATTAGGATATAGTTCTCTAAACATTGATAATATTTCAAAGCCATGTTCATCTAGGTCTCCAAAATAGAATAACTCTGATTGTAATAAAAATGGAATATCTTTTAAAATATTAATAGCAAATCCACCCATATATATTGCAAGGTAATTATCTTGAAGAGGAAATTTTAAGAATGTAGTTCTATTTTCAAGTACAAATATTTTTTCAAAAGTATTCTCAAATGATTTAAGATCTTCAAGATCTACATATGATATGCCAGAGCTAAAACAATTCCCATTTGCACTAACATTAAAATTATTACCTAATCTTAAAGAAACAGTAGAATAGGGGTTTATGAGTCCAATTCTCTCATATTTGCCTAGGTTGCTATCTATATTTCTAAAATATTTTAGAAAAGTAGTTATTCTTTGAAGATTTCTACTTAAAAATTTGGTATCTGCTTTTAAATCTAATTCACGAGGATATTTTTTGTCATTTTGATTTTCTATTAAGTATTTTGTAACTTCTATAAAATTATCAATAAAAATAACAGAGGAATTAAAAATCTGTTTTCTATTAATAATCAAATATTCATCAAGGATGTCTTTATTAAAGTTATCTCTAAATTTATTTATAGAATCCTTAAATATTTCTACCTCTTTTTTTTTATTTAAGAGATAAATAAAGTCGTACTCTTCCTCTATAATTATCTTTGATAATTTTGTGACTTGAGTAATTTTTGTAGTTTTAGATTCAACCCTATAGCCTGTAACTTTTGCGTTCTTGCTATTTGAATAGAGGGTTGAGTAGATTTTATTATCTATATCAAGATTTCCAGTTTCTTTTTTATTTATAGCTATATTCCAGGGAAACATTAGTTCCCCTGTTATAATAGCTTTTAAATATAAAGATTCTTTATTTTTTACTTTATTTAGTATTTCCTGATATGAAATCATCATTTTCATCCTTTTTGATATTATGAACAAATGAGTGTTTTGAATCTTCGCAAATAGTGACTTGAATACTTTCAATAAAAGGTTCTACAAGGTTAACTTTATCCATTGGAGTAACTACCATTAGTTGCAAATCCATTTCCTTGAAGAGATTCATTGCATATTTTGAGTTGCTATCATCACTTTTGGAGAAAGCCTCATCTACAATTACAAATCTAAAAGCTTTTGATTTGTTTTCAGAATCAAATACATCAAATTGATGAGCTATAGCAGCTGCTAATATGGTGTAAGCAAGTTTTGCTTTTTGACCACCGGAAATACCAGCACTGTCTGCATAGAATCTCTCTTGTAATCCACTTTCAACATTATATTCTTCAACTGCATAGTTGTGCCATTGTCTTACATCAAGAACTTTATTTGTGAAACTATCACCATTTTTAAGTTTTTCAATTAGGCTTTCAACAGCTTCCATAAATCTTACATTAGCTGCATCTTCACCTTTTTTACCAAGAAGTGCTGCACCTGTATCAGGAAGAGCATCTCTTAATAATTTATTAAATTGTTTAATATCACTATCTTTAATAGGTTCTAGGGTTAGTCTAAGTTTAGTATCAGGATTTTTTTGATATAAAAGAGCATCTAAACTTATGTTTAGTTCTTTTATATTAGCATTTATCTTTTTATCCCATCTTTTTAGACTAGTGTTTAATGAAATTATGTCATTTTTCATTTGTCTTGTTTGAAGAGAAGAAAATTGTTCCTTATATTTTGGCAGTGAATCATTCTCTAAGATTTCGAGCCTCTCAATATAAACATTCAGACTATCAGGATCAGCTACTAAATCTGTTGTATCAGAGCCCCATGTAGGGTACTTCTTATTATATTCAATACCCGGTCTAATAAATTGGCCCATCCATTTTGAAAGAGCATTCTTTGAAGAATCAAGAGTATTTTGTATTTTAAGCAATTCTGTTGAAATGATATTATCAAGTCTTCGTTTTGTTAAGTTGATTTCTTCAACACCACTAAACTTTTTAGGTATATTATAATCAACGACCATTTTAGATATTGGCTCAATATATGAGATTAAATCTTCTGATTTACTAATTTCATCAAATATCTTTTTTTGTTCCTTATTTCTTGAAATATTAGCATCAGCTATTCCTATCTTTCCATAGGCATTACCTATTAATTTATCAGCTTCAGCTATTTTTCCAATAAGATTCTCGAGTTCTATTTTTAGTGATTCTAAATCACTAGTACTTTCACTTAATTCCATCAATTGTATATCAATAGCTTTTATTTCAGCTTCTTCTGCAGATGTATCAATATCTGAAAAACTTAAACTATCTCTAATAATTCTTAAAGCATCGATCATATTTTCATATTCTCGTTTTTTAGATCTTATTTTGCCTTCTTCATATTCTAAATCAGAAATAATTGCTTTTAAAGTTTTAAGGTTATCTTTTAATCTAGCTTTTTTCTTTCCTGTATCCCAACCTAATACTCTAAAGTCGATATCATCATCTGTAATACCTTTTACAAGAAATCTCTTAGTATGAGCCATTCCAAGTTCACTAAATGTATTGATACTATCAAATAGAACAGTTTTATTTTCTTGAATTTTTAAATGATATTGTTTATTAATCAATCTTTCTAAAAAGTATTGATATTCAAAATTATCTTTAATTTCAAGCATCATATCTAAATATACAGGTATAGCTTCATCTTCAAAAATTATTTCATCATCATCGGTTAATAAAGAAAGTTGATCTTTATCTTCACCTTTAACAATCGTTGGTGCATTAATTTTTTCAATTACGATTATCTCAATTCTTTTTGATAGTTGATGTTCTAGTAGCCAAGTTGAAACCTTTTGTAAATTCTGTGGAAGAATAAGCAGTGTTAGAGCAAGAGGATTAAGAAGGCTTTCAATACTTGTGGATAGTTCAAGACAATTTTCTTTAACTTGAATTAATTCACCAATATATTTAACATCTTCACTAATTAATTCAATGTCACTACACATTATATCTCTTATTTCTAAGTATTCTAGAGGTATATTGCTTTCTCTATTTTCAATAGCATCTAATTGCTTTTGTAGGTTATCTTTTTCGCGTCTTTTATCGGCTATATCTTGTCTATATTCAACACTTTGATTATCTAGATTTTCTATTTTAATCTCAATATTTTCTATTTTATCAATGGCTAAGGTTTTGTTCTCTTTGAATTCTACTTCATTCTCTGGGAAAACAAATCCTGCTATCTCAGCTTTTTTAATATAAATTTCTCTTTTAGGACTTTTCTGATCAATTATGCTTTTTTTATCAGCTCTGTTTCTTCTTAAATTATTTATAGTTCTTATTCTATCATCTGCAATAAGAGTTTCTTTAATTTGATCAGCTTGAGAGTTATAGGCTTCTTTTTCAGTTTTTAAATTGTCTAATCTTATTTCATATTCATCTTTTTGTTTGGTGAATTCTTCAATAGATGCAGATATATAAGCTCTAGAGGTTTCAGCTTCCCAAACTTTTAAAACATGGTCTTTTAGGTATCCTTTAGATTGTTTTGATAAAGTGTTTATTTCATATTGTCTTCCACTGTTTTCAATGTTCTTAAGAATTTCAATTTGTTTTTCTTCTTTTTCTATGATGTTCTTAAGATCCATTAAGTTATTGTAGTTTTTTAATAGAGATAGGTATTGTTCATTTAGACTGTCGTCTTCATCAAGCATTTTAGTTCTGATAAAATCATTAAGATTTGATAAATCCTTCATTCCTACTGTTTGAGCAAATATTCGAAGTGCTTTATCGAGAGATCTAAATCCAAATAGTTTACCCATTTCATAGCTATAACGTTTAAAAGCATCATAGGTACTTATTTTAAGGTTAGGAAATGCTTTTTTTAAATCTACTATCCAGTTAGAACTAGTATTATAACCAACGGATTTATCATTCATCATTTCAATAGAAAAATCACCTTCAATAATGAAGAATTGTTTTTTCATGGTACCGTTTGTTGTAAAGTATCTAATTTGCATGATAGTAAGAGAGGAGGAGGCTGTGTTATTACTAAAGTCTGCTAATAAGATACTGTGACAACTTTTATCACGAAGAGTTTTTCTACTACTAGAATAATCCTCTTCATTTTTTGCTGTTGAATATGTTCCTAATACATAGCTTTCTTCAGTTCTTCCTTTTTTACCCTCTAACCCACTAGATAGGTTATAGGATCTATAATTAGAGGGTACAAGTAGTGTTAATAGCGCATCAACTAAGGTTGTTTTACCAGAACCGTTAGTTCCTGTTAGAAGAGAGTTTTTTCCATTTGTTTTTAGAGTTACTATATGATTATCAAATGTACCCCAGTTGAAGGCTTGAAAATATGAGAGGCGATATCCACCATGTTCAATACCTAAATCAAATAATTCTTGCATTATTGTATCTCTCCTTCTTCAATATCCTTCAATCTTTGTTTAAACTCTCTAAGGAATTGTGAGTCAACTTTGGCTCTAATGATATTTCTAATTAAGAATATTCTATCATTTATTAAATTTTTAGTTGTGCTAGAACTGGTATTTATTTTTTTTATCAATCCCATATTAGCTATGTTGTTTATTTGAATAGCAATCAGATCATTGTATTTAACTTTATCCGATGTATCTCTGTAATAAGGCTCAACTAGTTGAGCTATTTCACTTTCCTTTAAAATGAATTGATCTGATGAACTATCGTCAATTTCAAATTTATCTAGTTCTTCTCTTAGAATTATTAAAACTAATGATGTTTCATAAGTTAGAGGGTGTTTTATTAATAATCTAGAGAGATTATTAATAACATTACCCTCTTCATCTTCATTTTCTTGTAAAAAAGCGTAATCTTTTTCTCTACTATAATTTAGTTGCACACCAATTATATTAAAGTATTCATTTATTTGCTTTGCCCATAAGTCCAGTTTTTCAAATAGGGGTTCATTATCATCTCTAAAAAGTGGACCTTGAAGAAGTTTGATACAAATTTCTCCCCACTCTTGTGAATTATTAAATCCTGTATATTCAGTCATTGTTGATTACCACCTTTGGGATTGTTAATTTTACATTCTTTTTGTTATCGCTAGATCTATAATAGATTTCATCTGTTTTACTATCATCAATTGTGGTAAAAGGTGAGCGAAATAATATTGAGAGGTAGGTGAGTACCTCTGCTAGACCATATTTAATTGGATGTTTTTCAAGTATGTATTGTAGAGTAAGCACTCTTATTTCTTTAATAGATAAATTTCTTTCTGCTTCAATTATTTCTCTGATATTATCTTCATTTACATAGATATCAGTTAGGAGTTGTGTAAAATCGAAAGCTGGAGCTTCAACCACTTTATATTCAGCTAATTCACCAGAGCCCTCTCCTTTTGGAAGTACTAATGGTCTTACCATGGCATTTGAATATTCTGCATTACCATCTAATTTCATAAAATCTTGTTTGTAGGGAAGCTTTTCAGGATTAAATACTATAATTGTTTTTATTTCTTTTAAGGTATTACTGATGTATTGGAAGTCTGCACTGCTTTTTCTAATAATAACTTTTTTAAGTCTTTCTGATAAAAGGTGATTTTCATCAAGAATATTTTTACCTGAAACAAATAAAGCATCTTCAAAATTATTAAAGAAGTTTAGATCGAGTTTCTGATTAGGTAGTCTTTTATGTATCTTTTCAGCTTTAATGGCAATAGTAGCATCAGCCTCTATTGCTGAAAGATATTTCCAGAAACCATTAAAGCTTTGTCCTTGAGGAGAGTTTTCTAATTCATTACTTTGTTCAAGAATAAAGCCCAGTAGAGTTCCTCTATTTTCAGTTATTTCTAATTGTTTGTGACAAAGCTCGGCAAATATTTTATGGTTATTATCTTTTAATTGTCTGAAATCAGAAAGTAAATCAGCTGCAGTTTTTTGAATAGTACTAATTCTCTCTTGTACCTGTAAAGGGGTAAAAAT
This sequence comes from Spirochaetaceae bacterium, assembly GCA_016649775.1. GTDB lineage: Bacteria > Spirochaetota > Spirochaetia > Sphaerochaetales > Sphaerochaetaceae > Pleomorphochaeta. The sequence goes on along the minus strand of JAENWY010000095.1, from coordinate 913 downwards.
AGCTGCTCTACCTGTTTCTTTGATTTCTGCGATTTGTTTATCAATTTCAAGTTTTTGTCGCTCTAGTTCTTCAATTCTAGAAAGAGGGTTTTCGATAGTATTCTCATCAAGCTCTCTTAATTTTTCAAGAATATCTGCAAAACGAGATTCTGTACTAATAAATAGTTTCTTACTATCTGAAACATCATTAAGATATCGAAATAATCTCTCTAAGCCTGCAGAGGCTTCAATCATTTCATATCCATCTTCATCATAGTAACGGAATACAAAACCATTTTTAGGATCTGACCAGGATTTAATTAAATTTAATGCTTTATCGTCATTATCCAATTCGATAGATGAGTTTGTATCTAGATATTCATCATCTAATACAAGCTCATTTTGATCAATGCTATTTAAATAAGTTGAGAGAACATGAACAAGATATGATTGTTCTATTCCAAAACTGTTATCGGTTTTATCTTCTTTAAATTGTTTATAAAGAAAGGAAATGATAAAAGGGGCATTTCTTTTGGTTAATAGAGTCAAACCACTATCATTTTTTATGAGATGTTCAACGTTTGAAATATCAGAAAGCAATGTATTCTCCAAGGAAATTAATATATAAGACTAACTCTAGCATATTTATAAAATATTTTCAAACTAAGAAGTTATAAATTATTTTTGAGAGAGGATAAAAAATTGTTTATATCTAATATGAAATATCTAAGAAAAATAGAAATTTTTCATTATTATTTTTAATAGATAGATTACTAATAAATTTATAATAGACAAAAAATCCAGTCCTATTAAGAACTGGAAAAGTATCTTCTACGAGAATTGAACTCGTGTTGCCGAGATGAAAACCCGGTGTCCTAACCACTAGACGAAGAAGACATATTACAAGAGATGAGCTGCAATGGATTCGAACCAT
>JAENWY010000254.1 GCA_016649775.1 Spirochaetaceae bacterium | reverse complement strand
CTCTTCAAGTATATGACAGAAATCAAAGTCACAATTATTAATATCTCCGCCAATAAAAACCTGACTAAAATCGAGAGTATTAACCAGCATGGCAATATTTTTTGATAATTCAGAAGCAAATTGATCCAAAACGGATTTATCCGTCAGTATTCTGTCAAGTGAGTCTCTTGAGAGTGAAACCTGAAGTTCATTTTCTTCTGAACAAAGAACACTTCGGAATTCACCGGCAGAAGAATGAGAGCCGTAATGAACTTTACCATTCAAAACTATCCCAAATCCAATACCTACACCACCATATTCCTCATGAGGTACAACTGCCTGTTTAAACTCGACAAGTACAAATAATATATTCTTAAGATCTTTGTTTTTATGGAAAGTTAATTCTCCCCAAGCGCAACAATTTGCATTATTTTCTAGTATGAAAGATGTTTCTAATTTTTCTGATATAGTTTTTACAAAATTAAAGGGTTCTGTAATCTTTAAAGGGACAGAGTACAAAATTGTTCCGTCATGCTGATTAACAAGTCCTCCTACACCAATGCCGATACCCAGGAGAATTCCGGGGTATTTGTTTAAGCTATTTTTAAATTCCCAGTATATTAGTTGAATGTTTAGTGCAAGATTTTCCTTCGTTATAGAGAGAAAATCCTCTTTTACTTCAAGGATCTCACCAGCTAGATTGACAGCAACTGCAGTATACTGTCCACTTTGAATAGCAATTCCAATGGTAATTCCGTAATTCTTATTAATAGTTAAAGAAATTGGTCTACGTCCTCCTTTTAGGGCCGGTAGAGTTTCTTCTTGTTCTATGATAATTCCTTGTTCTATTAAGCAGCTAACCTCTATAGATATAGTTGATTTATCAAGATTTAGTTTCTTAGATATATCTATACGACTTATATTTGGGTGTTGCCATATTGTTTGGCAAATTCTAATCTCATTTTTAACTTTTTTCACCAAAATAAATTCCTTAGTCTTAAAAGATTGATAATTGAAAAAATCAACTAACTACTAAATTTATAGCATGATAAAATTCACCTGTCAAGTAATATTATTTATGCACCAGATAGGGAAATTTTTCATTTTATATATCAATTTTGTCGACTAAATAGCTTTTTTAGACTTAATTAATGCTTTTATAGTCAAAATTCTTTTTTATAAATGTGAATATGTTGTTATGTTTCTTCTTGACAAACTAATAAAACAGTGTAATTCTAAATTAGTTGATAAAATCAACAATCATATTTTATAAAAAATAATGGAGATTTAAATGTCTAACTGCATGATTATTCCTACATACTGGTCTACACCTACTCTTCCCTCTTGGAAGATTTTTGATCATCCTATATCTGTTTTTGAAGAAGGAACATTGGGTAGAACCCTAGATAATCTGGAAAAGATGGAATATTCTGATCCTATTGTCCTTTTTCCATCACCTGTAAATCAGGTAATTGAAGCTAAAGTAAAAGAAATTGTAGCCGGAAGATCTCTTGATATCCGTGTTTTTACCGAAGAGAATTTAATTCAAACCTGTTCTATACTTAAAAAGAAAGGATTTCCCGAAGAATTCCTGGGGACTATCAATCTTAATAGCTATGGAAGCGTTCGTAATCTTGGTTTAATCTATGCTGCAATTAATGGATTTGATAATGTCGTGATGATTGATGACGATGAATGTATCGACAAGCAATATAATACTGCTGCTCTTCGATACATGGGAGAGAAAATAAACGGAGTAGAAGTTCTCGGTAAAACAGGTTGTGTTATAGATGAAAATGGACACAAATTATACGATGGTCAAGCTTCTTATACATTGGAAAATTGGCCAAAAGATGCTCTATTTAACGAAAATGTTCTAAAGGAATTGGAATCAAAAGATTCTTTATCTCGTTGTACAGTTGCCTTTGGAGGAAACATGGTCATCAATAAAAAGATGTTTCTTCATGTTCCTTTTGATCCCTATGGAACTAGGGGAGAAGATGATGATTATGTTCTTAATGCACGATATTGTGGTTTACCTTTTTTCTTTGATCAAGATCTTTTACTATTACATCTTCCACCCAAACGAAAAGGAAGTTTCTGGTCAAGACAAAGACAAGATATTCTCCGTTTCAAGTATCTAAGAGAAAAGGTTCGCGTATTTGGTTTCAAATCTGAATCTCTGGGAACTTTTATTGAGTATTTTACAAAGGCTGACCTTGAATATAAGGCTGTATCATCAAGTGTGCTTGCGGCTCAACATTTTGTAGATAAGGACAGTGAAGAATTCAAAGAATTTTTAAACAATGCAATCCTTGCCGAATCGACACCAGTAGCTGAATTCCATTCAAGAGCTGAAACGTTTCTTCGTTTTCTTGATGCTTGGGAAGATGTAATGCCAAATATTTAATAGTTTTTCAAAATTAGTACAGACCATGTCTGTGCTTAATTAATTTTCATAAAATCAAGTTTTACATACCTTAAGGAGGGCATATGCAGACGAATTCTTTTCTAATCAATCTACAAAATCAGATTGATAATCTAAAAACAGAAGGCTTATACAAAAAAGAAAGTATTATTACCTCATCTCAGTCAACAAACATCACTGTTGGCGGAGTTTCTGTTCTGAACTTCTGTGCTAATAATTATCTGGGATTAGCCAATCATCCATCTCTTATTGAGGCTGCTCAAAAAGGCATGGACAAATATGGCTTTGGAGTTGCTTCTGTTCGGTTTATCTGTGGAACACAAAATATTCATAAGGAACTAGAAGCCAGAATTAGTGAATTTTTAGAAATGGAAGATACTATACTCTATTCATCTTGTTTTGATGCTAATGGAGGACTTTTTGAAACTATTCTTGGAGTAGATGATGCTGTTATTTCAGATGCATTAAATCATGCTTCAGTTATTGACGGAATTCGTTTATGTAAGGCCAAACGCTACAGATATTCAAATAATAATATGAGTGAACTAGAGGAGCAACTAAAGCAAGCTGATTCTGATGGAGCTCAAGTTAAATTGATAGCAACTGATGGCGTTTTTTCCATGGATGGAGTTATTGCTAATCTTAAATCCATTTGTGATTTAGCCGACAAATACAATGCTCTAGTTATGGTTGATGATAGT
>JAENWY010000125.1 GCA_016649775.1 Spirochaetaceae bacterium | reverse complement strand
CGAGAGTTAATTATGGTATTTAATTTATTAGTAGCATCTTTTTTATCAGAAATATAATTTAAATTCTTTGTGAAATCACCAATTTCAATTATAGTTGATATGTAACCACTTAGTCGATAATTAACTTGATTAATAACTTCTTTAGTACTTGTTAGTGCATTTGCTTTACTTACTTGAGAGAATCCATAATACAGAGCGCTCGACAATAATATAATAATACTCATTGAGATTATTATAGTGGCAGTGGAGAAGCTTTGATGTATAGTTCTTGGATTTTTACTCATAGTTTTTAAATTTCATTCTTATACTTTGAAGGAGAAATTCCAGCTACTCTTTTAAAACAGAAAGAAAAATAATTAGAATCTGAGAAGCCAATTTTTTCTGATATTTCATAGTTTTTTAAATTGCTTTCTCTCATTAATTGTTTTGCCATATTAATTCTAGTTTCATTACAGGCTACAACAAAAGATTTACCAGTCTCTTTTTTAAAAGTAGTACTAAAATAAGCTGTACTAACTCCTAAATAATCACAAACGCTCTCTAAACAAAGACTTTTTTCGCTATAGTGATCTTCTATATATTTTTTAGCATCTTCAACAAATTGAATGTGACTTTGCTCTCTCTCTCCTTTAATTGATTTATTAACACTTAGTGATAAATCTGTAAACCATCTTTTTGCTTTACTAACTGTATTAATAGTTGCTAGTTCATGTAGCAGCGATCGATTTTCATTTTCACTTAATATTTGAGTTATTGAAGTTTTATAGGAAATAGTTAAGTTAGCTAATATAGCTAATAGTGATAAAAGATAGGATTGTAGTCCTTCAGGATTTAATCCTGAATATTCATCAAAGAATTTTGTTACTAGCGTTTTAACTTCATCCTCACTACCCATCTTAAGAGTATTAATAAATTCATCTTTTCTTTGTATCATTATATCTTTATTTAATGTTGGGTGTTGAATTCTTTCAACATCATTTATATAAATGATATTTTGATTTTCTTGGTAGGTTTTGTAATTAAGAGCTACAAGGGCTTCTTTATAAGATTGATTAATCATTGAAGGACTTGATACAATATTACCTAATCCTATTGTTACACCTCCTTTTAAATACTTATTTAAATAAGAACTGATTTTCTCGAGTTCTCTTAATACTTGCTTTAGAAATAGTGGAATAAAATTATCAATTAAACCTGTGTGATCATTTGTAAATATAATAACAATTTGTTCATCAACTTGGAGCTGAATTGTATTTGGTCTATTAATTATTTCTTTGCACGCTTCAAGCATTGAGATAGCAATTAAAGGACTATCATTTTTATTGGACTCTAAGGTAGCTACAATAAAATTACCTTTATTAATATTATACCCGAATGATTTTCCTTTTTGAATTAATTCAATATCTATGATTCCTTTAGTTGGGGTTAGAAGTGATACTAGGAATTTTTCTTTGAGTAATGGTAATGCCATCTTATATTGGCTTTCTAGTTTATTGATATCATTAATTTTTTTATAATTATCATCAAGGTTTTTTTTTGTTCTCTCAAGTAAATCACAAAAGTCTTTTTTGCTTACAGGCTTTAAAATGTATTCTTTTACATTATATTTGATAGCAGTTTGAGCATAGGTGAATTCATCATATCCACTTAAGATTATTATTATTGTATTAGGATAGACTCTTTTTAATTCTTTAATTAGTCCAATACCATCTAGATAAGGCATTCTAATATCACTAATAACAACATCAGGCTTTAACTCTTCAACTAATTCTAAAGCTTCAATGCCGTTATTGGCTTCTCCTATAACTCTAAACCCATAATCAGACCAAGGAGTATTGTTTTTAATACTCCTTCTAACAAGGGACTCATCATCTACGAGAATTATTGTGTATTCCATAGTTTTTATTGTAGGCACTCTTTATTTTTTCTGCAAGGAAAAAACTATTAAATATAATAATTCTACTATTTAGGTTATTTATATGTTTGGTAATAGCTTTTTGATAGAATTAATTTTAAAAAATGATATTTATGTAACAATCAAAAAAAATCATTAAATTATCAAAAGAATTTCTATGTACAGTTCCAATAATAGGTGTAAAAATATTATACAAACAAAAGTTTAGGAGGAATTTTTTTATGAAAAAAACTTTAGCAATGGTATCTATTGGCTTAATGGCAATGGGTATGACTTTTGCACAAGGTGCACAAGAAGTTACAAAAGTAGCTCCAAAAGATGCTAACAAGCTTGTCTTAAATGACATAAAACCAAGCGGAGATTTAGAGATCTTCTCATGGTGGGCAGGTGATGAAGGTCCTGCACTTGAAGCAATGGTAGCTGACTTTGAAGCTAAAAATCCAGATGTTAATTTAATTAATGCAACAGTTACTGGAGGAAGTGGTGTTAATGCAAAGGCTGTATTAAAAACACGTATGTTAAACAATGATCCACCTGAAGCTTTCCAAGTTCATGCTGGACAAGAATTAATTGGTACTTGGGTAAGTGCAGATCGTATGTATGATTTAACACCTATATTTGAAAAACAAGGTTGGTTGGATGCTTTCCCTAAAGACGTTATTGATTTAATTGGTACTGATAAAGGTATCTGGTCTGTTCCTGTTTGCGTACATAAATCAAATGTTATGTGGTATATTCCTTCTAATTTAAAGAAGTGGGGAGTAACAGTTCCAACTACATTGGATGAATTCTTTGCTACTGCTAAAATATTAAAAGCTAAAGGTATATTACCTCTTTCAATGGGTCAAACTTGGACTGCAACAGAAAACTGGGAAAATACAGCATTAGCAACATTAGGTGCTGCTGATTATGATGCCTTATGGAATGGTAATATTGCTTGGACAGATCCAAAAATTGTTAAAGTTTGGGAAAACTTTGGTATGTTATTAGATTGCACAAACAAAGATGCTTCATCTCTTTCTTGGCAACAAGCAACTGATATGGTAGTTAATGGACAAGCTGCATTTAACTTCATGGGAGACTGGGCTGCTGGATACATGATGACAACATTAAAACTTGTACCAGGTACTGGTTTTGGTTGGGCTAATACTCCTGGAACAACGGGTGTATTCCAATTCTTATCAGATAGTTTTGGTATTCCAAAAGGCTGTAAAAATGTTGATGCTGCTATTGCTTGGGCAGAAGAATGTGGATCTAAATCAGGTCAAGATGCATTCAATCCTCTAAAGGGTTCTATTCCTGCAAGAATAGATGCTGATATGAGTCTTTATAGTAAATATTCAAAAAGTGCTGCTAAGAACTTCGCAGAAGATACAATTGTTGGTTCATTAGCAAATGGTGTTGTAGCTAATGAAGGTTTCATGAATGACTTCTCTTCAGTTATTGAACAGTTCATGAGTACTAGAGATGCTAAACAAGCTGCTATGGCTTGTGGTGAAATTGCAAAAAGTAATGATATGATTAAATAATATTTATATTATTTGATAGAGCGGCTTCTTAGTTAGGGAGCCGCTCTTAAGTTAAAAGGGGGAGAAGTTATGGGTAAAAAAAATAGTAAAGAAACCTTGTATTCAGTACTAATTTTACTACCATCAATTATTTTAATTGCAGTTTTTGTTTATGGATTTATAGGTACTACTATATATTCCTCAATGACAGATTGGAAGGGAATGAGCGTTGACCCAATTAAGAATTTTATAGGATTGGATAATTATAAATCTTTATTTACAAGTTTTATTAATAAAGGATTTAGACAAGATCTTGTTAATACTGTTACTTACACGATATTCCTATTAGCAGGGACTTTGATATTTGGACTATTACTTGCAATACTATTAGATCGTTCCGTTAAAAAAGAGGGTATTTATAGAACAATATTTTTATATCCAATGGCACTTTCATTTATAGTAAGTGGTACTGTATGGAGATGGCTATTAGCTCCATCTGGTGGATTAAATGCTATTCCAACTTGGTTTGGTAACTCTCAAGGTACCTTTCAATGGATAAGCAGTAAAAAACAGATTTGGCAATTTAACTGGCAAAATATTTTCAAAGTTTTAGCACTCGTGATTGCAGTAGTTTTTATAATATTTTTAATAAATTCAATTATTAATGAAAATAAAAAAGCAACGAAAAGGAATTCAATAGTAGTTGCAATTTTATTAATATTTGCTTTCATTATTCAGCCATTATTACCTCCAGCTATAGCAACTGAAGAACTACATGGTTTTAACCTTGCTACAATTGGTATTCTATTAGCAGGAATTTGGCAATATTCAGGATATGCTATGGCATTATATCTAGCAGGTCTTAGAGGCTTATCAGCATCCATTAAGGAAAGTGCTAAGCTTGATGGTGCTAGTGAATTTACTTATTATACTAAGATTGCTATTCCTAATTTAAAACCAATTACAATGAGTGCTGTTGTTATTATGGCTCATATATCCTTGAAGTTGTTTGATTTAATATATGCAATGGCTGGTACAGATAATGCATTTACAGGTCATCCTTCTATAAGGATGTACACAACTACTTTTAGAGCTAATAAACTAGCACTTGGTAGTGCAATGGCTGTTATTCTATTTATATGTGCAGCTATGTTCATTATTCCTTACATGATTCATTCACATAAAGAGAGGTTACAATAATGGCAAGTACAATTAATAGTAGAAAAGCAAAACATATAATTTATTATGTTGTAATAGTTCTAATATGTGCTTTATTTTTAGTTCCTATTTATATGGCTTTAATTACATCTTTAAAAGCACGAGCTGATATTAATTTGTTAACTTCTTGGAAATTCCCAACTAATCCCACAGGTATTGGTTTTAAACATGCTATATTAAAATTAGCACCTTATTTAAAGAATAGTTTTGTATTAACAATTACAGCTACCGTAATTTCTGCTCTATTTGGAGCTATAAATGGTTATATATTTTCTAAGAATAAATTTAAGGGTAGTGAGATGATATTTACATTAATGCTATTTGGTATGTTTATACCTTATCAGATTATTCTTATTCCCTTATTTGATACACTTAGAAGATTAAATATGGTAGGATTAAGTGGTTTAATATTGGCACATGTTGTATATGGTATTCCGATTGTAACCCTGTTGTTTAGGAACTTTTATGATCAGATACCTAATTCAATTCTTGAGTCTGGTAGAATTGATGGTGCTTCATATTTTACGATTTTCGTAAGATTGATATTGCCTCTTTCAATCCCTTCCTTTGTTGTTGTAGGAATTTGGCAATTTACACAGATTTGGAATGAATTCTTATGGGCTATTTGTTTAACAAGTCAAGAATCAAATCCTATTACAGTTGGACTATCACAACTTGCAGGTGGTCAAGCAGTAGCTTGGAATGATTCTATGGCTGGAGCTATAATTTCAGCTATACCAGTTCTTTGTATTTACATTTTCTTAGGTAAATACTTCATACAAGGTTTATTAGCAGGTTCTGTTAAGGAGTAGTCAGTTTATTATTGATTTTACAAAATCTGGTCTCCTCCAGATTATAATAACTAATATAGTGCAAGATATTAATTTATCCATGCACTATATTTTTTCTTTCCAGATTATTCGGACGAAGTGTGACTTGGAAACTTAATTTTGATTGTTGCTTATTAACTATCATTACGCATGCAGCATTAACAATTAACGAAACTTTCACTTCTTCTGAAAACAGAGATATTAACATTAATGGTTCAGTTCAAATCTTCTTATATTTTTTCACCTAATGAATTACTTGGTGTATTTATCAAATAGTATTTGATTATCGAGTCATAGTACTTCTTTAGTTTCAGAGTATTATTTTAAGAATATCGCTAAATCTGTTTGTACAAGATCTTTAATATTTTCTGCAATTTCTCTGCAGTATGAATTTTTTAATCCAAATTTAGTTCCACATTCTATTATATCTTTAATTGTTGGATTAATTCCGTTTCCATTGATTGTTGTTGCCTGTTCTCCATTGAGAGAATTGCTATGGGTTAAATCATAGGCTGGTGATAATTTCCAATTTCCATCATAAATAAATGTGAAATTTTTAGAGTGATCATCTCTATTATGAGAGAATACATTGAAACACATTAATTTGAACATTTGATTAACTTGAGAAACATCTTTTGTTAATATAAACGTAAGTTTTAATAAATTTGAATAGTCAAGGTTTGGAAACTTATGGGAGGTTTCTAGTAATGCAGAAACAGATGCCATGTGGATTTTGTTTTCTTTATTTCTATCAAATCTTTGAATTCCAAAATAGCCAGGACATTGAGTTGATTCAAATAGTTTAATATTTGGTATTTGTATACCACATTTTTTTGCACATTTAGAATATAGATATTCTTGAAGACCAATTTCTTTGATATCGGAGGAAGAGGGGAATTTAATTATCCATTCTTCATTTTTATAGGTCCTAAATATTTTAGGCCTTGCTCCACCGGAAGAACCACCATTTCTAAATAAATAGTCTAAATTGTCAGTGGTTTTATCCTCAAGTATAAGACTACATTGTTTTTTTAATTCATCTAAATTAGGCACTTCATCTGTTTTTATACTAAGCGAGTTGTGAGGATAATATTCTAAAGCTCCCATACCCTTTGTACCAACAATTGCTAAACGATCTAAGCAATTTAGTAAATTTGGATTTTTTGATTCTTTTAATAGCATTCTTTCGACTAAGAGATTGCCCCAACCATCAGGTAGACTATCATTAAATATTCCAAATAATCCTGAAAAAGTTAAATCTTTAGGAGTATAAATTTTATCAGATAAAGGTAATGATAAAGGGCTAATTGAAAAACCATTATTTAACCATTCTCTATCATATTGAAAGGACGAAAAGTAATCTTTGTAAATTAGCGTTCCAACTTTTTTGCTATGATAAAAGATTT
>JAENWY010000046.1 GCA_016649775.1 Spirochaetaceae bacterium | reverse complement strand
GAAGTGGATGAATGTTTTAAAATGATACAGAAAGGTAAAATAGAATGTCCATCTATGCCACATAGTGAAATAATTAAAGTTTTGAAAGTAATGGATGAATTGAGAAATCAATGGGATTTACACTACGATTTTGAATAATTTAGAAAATAAATAATTTCTAGACTTTAAATAATTAAAAAGCAGCTTTAATTAAAGCTGCTTTTTAAAATCAATAATTTATAAAACTATATATTGGATTCACCCTTAACTATGTTTTCATCAACAAATTGAGTAGTAACTCGGTTGTCTACTATTTCTTTTGTTGACTTGGGTTGAGTTGTATATGGAGTTGTTTTTTGAACAATTTTTGTAGGAATTTTTAAAGTATCCATATAATCAGTTGATTGAGTTTTTAATCCGGAGATTTCATACCAACCTTTTTTGTTCATTTCTATTGTGAAAATTTGAACTTGTTTAAATCTATAAGTATAGAAATAATTCATATCTACATTTGGGTCAACAGTAACTGAAGACACTGTATTTTCTTGATAATTATCAGGTGAATAGAATATTGAACTTACTTTGTAATTATTATTGCCAATAGATTCAATATTAACATCATCAACACCATAAATTATACAATTTGCATCAACTATTGGACGACTTTCTGATTCCCATGTAACAGGATTGATAATAGTATCTTTACTTTCATAAGCTTGTCTTGTTTGACGAGAAACAAATAAAGTTGTAACTTCTGTTTCTATTGGAGAGTTAACTCCATGGGCAAAACTGGCATCTAGTTCTTCTACATTTAAATCATTTTGAGCTTTATAGTAACTTTCTATTACTCCATTTTGGTCCATTTCTGCAGTATAAGGTGGTGCAAGATATTCTTTTATTCTTGAATATGTAAAAGTTCCTACAGTAATGACTATAATAGCAACAATAATTATCATTGTTCCTTTATTTCTTAAAAAGATTTTTTGATTTGCTTTTTTAGAAACTAAATTTAGATAACCCTTTGTCTTTTCATTTTCTTCTAACAATTTTTGTGTATTTATTACTTTATCTAAATTTTTTAAATCCCACTCTGTATTATCGAATTTAGAAAAGAACCATTCTAGAGCTTTTTGAGAATTAAGGTTTCCTGAAATATTTCTTTGTTTACCAAGTGATAATCCTAATATTCCATCTATTTTGTCAATCAATTCTTTATTTAACTCAGGACAAATAATAGGGGCAGCTAAAGATAGAGGTATAGCTTTGTAGCCAATTTCTCTTATAGAGGGATCTCCAAACGGTTTTAGCCCAATTGCTGCCAAATAATAATATTGCGCCATAAGATCAATTAGTGTAAAAGCCTCATGAATTCCAGAATGAATAAAACTTGAAGTATTTTCATATCTAGTATCTTCTGAATTTGTTGATGCAAATATATCTGATAAGTTTGATGATAATAATAGAATATCATCATCATCTGTGAAATAAATTCGCCAAGCGCTAATAATGCCACCTCTAAGATCAAGAAATTTAGAATCACATAGACAAATAGCTTTTGCTAATTGATTAATTAACATTGGTGCTTTATGTCGTAAAGAAGTAGATAATTCAGCTAAAGGATGGATGTTAATTTTATCAAAATAAACACACTTTGAACCTTCATATTGTGAAAATCCTTTCCAATACCATTCAATTAAAATCCCATCTTTATAAAGATAACTCACAGCTTTCTCACCAGCTAATAAAGCGTGAGGTAAATTTGTATCTTTATTATCAAAAACAATTGCATTATATTTTCTATCATCAATTACGAAATCAATAATATTTTTGTTTGTAAACATAAATTCTTCCTATTTTAGTACACCAAGTCCATGATAGACTATTTTGGATTTACTATTTATTTTATCTATTGTTTTGGATATTTTACTTTCTTTTTCAAAAAGAAATAATTCCCAATTTGTATTTTTAAATGCTTTAGTTTTCTTGATTCCATCAAATATTCCACTTCCACAAGAACTAACTAATTTCCTAGATTCTGGACTTAGTAAATAATTACTGCTTTCAAGTACAGTTTTAAATGATACTGCATCTTCATAAGCAAAATTATCTTTTTTTAAAGAATTCATATTAGCTGAAATAATGAGTAAATTGTTGCTATTTAGTGAATAAATTTTATTAAGTATTGTTGCAAAATCCTTACTTTCTTTGGAATTTGTAATATAAGTGCAAATTGGAACAACAGGAGTATTAGGCATATATCTTTTAATTAAAGGATATAAAAGTTCAAATTCTGCTTCTTCTTCAAAATAAGAGTTTTTTTTCATCTCCTTTTTAGCAAAAGAATTTATTAAATCTGTATTAAATTTGATATCCCCATAAGGGGTTTCACAACCCTCATAACTTGGACAAAAAATATTATAAGGTTTATCTTTTAGAAGTATCTCTTGATGAGGGGACCCAATGATTATTATATTGTCATAGGATTCTTTAATAGATTCAAAAGCTTTTTTTAATAAAGGTAAAATAAAAGCATAACCTGCATGAGGTACCAAAATTCCTTTACTTGAAGAATCAATAAAAATTGTATCATCAATTATTATTTCTTGTAGCATTCTTTCTATTTCATTTTTATCAGATGGATAAAAAATATCACTATGATATGGTTTTGCTATTATATTATTATTCATGAATATCCTTTTATTAATAATAACTAAAAATAGTTAGCTTGACAAATTATTTTCAGTCTTTATTTGATTATTTTACTTTAAAAAGTTCACTTATCCTTTTTTCATCTAGAGAAACATGTAAATTCTTTTCATTAGATGGTAAAACAAGTCCTAGCGGTCCATTTTTAGCTCGCCTTAGATGTTTTACTTGAGTATAATATAAATCAGCTACACCCGCAGTTTTAGCCTTTGAAAATAGAATTGCTAAATTAGCAGCATCAAGTATTACTTCAAGTGGAATACTTTTTTCCTTTTGATTTTTAATAAATACATAACCCCCTGGAAAATCTCGAGTATGCATCCACCAATCATTACCTCGAACAGAATGACGAAGAAGGTGATCATTTTCTTTTGCATTTCTTCCTACTAAGATATTAAACTTGTTAGATACAAAAGTAAGACCTACCTTAATTTTTTCTTCAACTTTGCTAGGATTAGTAGATTCAATTGCTTTTTGAAGCTTTCTAATATCAGAACCTTCATTATCACTTAGGGTCAATAATTGAGCATAGTATTTTTTATCTTGTTCATAAGCCTTTAATGACTCATTATAAGATTCTAGGTTACTTAAATATGTTTTTTTTGCCTTTTTATATTTTTCAAAATACATCTCAATATTTTCGCTAGAGGATAATTTCTCATTTAATTTTATTTCGCGTTTTTCACCAGTTGTCCAATCATCAACGATAACCAATTCACTATGAGGTTTTACTAAATATATATTACTTGATAGAAGTTCGGCAAATAATTTATTCTCTTCATAATTTTCATTTGCTTTGATTTTTTTTAGAAGGGCTGTTGTATTACCTTCTGCTTTTTTTAGGGATTTATTTTTTTGTAATTCTAACTTTACAATTAATTGTTCTAGAGTATAATCAGTAGTAATTTTCCCGTAATCTTTTTCAATTTGTTCATTGAAAGTCATACCATCTATTCTATCTCTAATTTGGAATTTATCATTATCTTCTCTAACAGTTGGATATTCTAATTCATCACCACTTATTTCATTCCTATTAGGTCGTCTAAAAAGGGATTCTAAAATAATATATTTTTCATCAGTAATAATAATATTAGCACCAGGACCAGAATATAATCTAAAGAAAATATTAAAGATTCTACCTTCTGATATTAATGTAAGAATAAATATTCTGTCACCCAAAATTGTTTTAGCATCAATAATTTTACCACCCTCTATATTTGCTCTACAATATTGAATAAAACGTTGAAGTTTCTTTGTTTTAGTATATTGAGGAGGACTTGATTTTCCTATTGATTCATGGATTCTTGAGTGATTAGTTCCTATTTCACTATATAAAGTCCATTTTCCTTTCGTGGTTGAATAAAAAATCCATGAGAGAGCGTGAAAATTATGTTGAATAACGGTTTGAAGGCGAGCTCCTTCAAAATCTAATTCAGATACTATTAAATCAAGTTCCTTCCAGTTTAATGACATTCTGTCTTCTCCATAAGTTCTAAGTTGGCTTGTGCTATTTCTGTTGCCATATAAAAAGACCCACAACAAAGTATAATACCATCTTTTGGACAAATATGTTTTGCATAAAGTAAAGCTGTTTTTGAATCTTCTTTAAGTATAACAGATTGATTATTATTAATCTTTTGCTCAAAAAAATTATATATAGCTTTCGGATCACTTTTTTTAAATGTACCAGGTTTACTAATTATAAAGGTGTTAAAATTTGTTAATAATGATTGAATTATATGCGTGAAATCTTTATCTTCTATTATCCCAAAAATAATCACTATTTTTGATTTATCATATAGTTGGCTAACTGTATTAATCAAAGATGTAATGGAAACCGGCGTATGTGCTCCATCAATTACGAGTGTTGGATTTTGCGAAATTGTTTCAAATCTACCAGGTAAAGTTGTAGTTTCTATAGCCTCAACTACTTTATCATTATCAAATCCCAACGATTTAAGAGTCATTAAGGCAAGTGCTGCATTATTAGCCATTACAGCGCCCCTCAATTTAAGAATCAAATTATCTTCTCTTCCATCTTTCCAATTAATAGAGATTACTTCTCCTTCAATTGTTGTATGAGTTTTAATAAGTGTTATATTTTGTTCTAATATATGGATTTCACTATTTTGATTTTTAGCTTCTTCTATCATGACTTCTTTTGCTTCATCTCTCATTGTTGCAATAAAAGAAGGGATATTTTTCTTTATTATTTTAGACTTTTCTGTTGCAATTGCTGTTATTGTAGTACCTAATATATTTGTATGTTCTAATTCAATTGGTGTAATTACTGAAGCAACTGGAATAATTGTATTAGTTGCATCTAATCTGCCCCCTAAACCTGTTTCTATGACAGCCCAATTGCAATGAGATTCGGAAAATAGAATAAAAGAATATAGTGTAAATAATTCAAAGGTAGTAGGGGAAGCTTCTCCCCATTCATCCTTAAAAGTGAAAGAATTTAGTTTATTTATTAAATATTTACCACATGAAATTAAAAAATTATTTTCAAAAAAAGTTCCACAGAGTGTAAACCTTTCTCTATAGTCTAATAGATGAGGAGATGCATAAAGCCCAACTTTAAATCCTTGTGATTCAAGTCCTTTTGCTATAAATATTGAGGTAGAACCTTTGCCTTTACTACCTGCCACATGAATTGATTTAAAATTCTTTTCAGGATGGTTAAAGTGGTCAAGTAATTTATTCATTCTATCAAGTCTATATGTTCTAGTATTAACATGGTTTAAATTTTTTTCTAAATTTGTAAAAAGTGACATGTAATTAATAATGTCATTAAATGTATCAATGTTTTTCATAATTGTAACTTTATAGCGATTATATATATTGGTAAATAGAAAATTTTTTGTTTATAACTTATTTTTGTATGATAGTCCTTTCAAAATTTATTAAGATATATTTAAACTTAATAAAATTGAACTATTTATTTATAGAAGGATATGACTATTTTTAAATTTATGTTAAAATATGGACATTTATTATTATTTTATTACAATATTACACAAAGTGAAAGGTTGTCATTAATAATTCCTTGAATTAAATGAATAACTGATTTAAAATAATAATAGTTAGATATCAATACTTGGAGGTTACGATGCCTAAATTTAAAGAAAATGACTCATTCTCTTTTTTAGATGAATTTCGTGGGAGAATATTTGAAGGAGAATGGCCAACATTAACAGAGATGTTTGACATTACTGTTGAAAGGTACCCAAATAATAATTGTTTTAGACAGTTTGTGCCTGAAGATTTCACATTGACCTATAAAGAAGCTAAAGATACTATTATAGGATTATCTAATTATTTTCTGTCTCATGGTGCAACAAAAGGTGATAAAGTTGCTCTAGTAGGAAAAAATAGTGTTGAATGGGCTGTATCCTATTTAGCTATAGAATATGCTGGATGTATTGTAGTTCCCCTAGATGTAAATATGCATTTAGAAGAGATTGAATCTTTGATGAAATTTGCTGAAGTTTCATATATGCTAACTGATTTTTCTTTATTAAATGTAATTAATCAAGATAATAAATTGAATATTCGAAACACTCTTTGCCTTGAAGAAAAAGGTTCAGATAAATACATATTAAATAATCTTGAGAAAGGTCCTCTTTCTGATAAAGCAATAAAGGCAAATTCAGATGATATTGCCGCTATATTATTTACGAGTGGTACAACTGGAACTCCAAAAGGAGTTATGTTGACACATGATAACTTGGTTTCTGATAGTTATAAAGCTCAAGAGAATATGAAACTTTATTCTACTGATGTCTTCTATGCTATTTTGCCAATTCATCATGCTTATACCATGTTAGCTGTATTTATCGTGGCTATCAGTGTTGGTTCTGAAATTGTATTTGGTAAAAGACTCGTAGTTAGTCAGTTACTTAAAGAACTTAAAGATGGAAAAGTCACTATGTTCCTTGGCGTTCCAATGCTATTTAATAAATTACTAGCTGGTTTACTTGATGGTGTAAAGAAAAAAAGTTTGATTCTTTATGGATTAATCCGATTCTTAATGGGAATTTCAGGACTAATTAAAAAAGTATTCAAGAAGAATGTTGGCCATAAAATGTTTGGATTTTTATTAAAACAAATATCACTTGATACAAACCGTATTTGTATTTCAGGAGGAGGTCCTTTACCTGCTTCAACATTTAAAATGTTTAATGAATTAGGAATTGATTTTGTTCAAGGTTATGGTTTAACTGAAACTTCACCAATTACTCATTTAAATCCAGTAGAGGCTTATATTGAATCAAGTGTAGGTAAATTAATACCGACATTAGAGCAGAAAATTGTTAATCCAGATAGTGATGGCAATGGAATTATCTATCTAAAAGGTTCTGTAATAATGAAGGGCTATTACAATAATGAGGAAGCTACTAAAGATGTATTAGGTGAAGATGGTTGGTTTAATACTGGAGATGTAGGACATATTGATAGAAATGGATATTTATATCTTACCGGTCGTGCAAAAAGTATTATTGTTACAGAAGGTGGTAAGAATGTATTCCCAGAGGAAATTGAAGATCATTTTCAGCTTTATAATGAAATAAGTCAAATATGTATAATTGGATATGATAAAAATCCGGCTATGAAGATAGAAGGAATAAAAGCAATTATTCTTCCTACAGAAACATTTCTTGAAGAAATGGAAAATGATATGAAAAGAATTAAAATAAAAATGGAATGCATTGTTGATGAGGTTAATAAAGAATTAAAAACTTATCAAAAAATTGAAAAATTAACTATAGCTACTGAGGAGTTACCTTCAACAAGTACTAAAAAAATAAAAAGATATGAAGTAAAGAAACTTTATCGTTAATTACACTTAATATATAGCTACTCTAATTGTACAATTTGTATAACTTTGGGTAGCTTTATTATTTTTTATGGTAAAAGATATTAACTTGTAAAAATTTTTCAATTATTCTTTAACTTTTATGTTGATAAATTCTTAAAGAATATGTAAAGTAGAATTTATGAAAAGTAACGTTAGAAATTATTTGAGAGCACAGGCTCACAATTTGCAACCAGTAGTAATGGTTGGTAAAGAAGGTCTAAGTGAAGCTGTGACTAAATCACTAGACGAGGCATTAGAGAGACATGAACTTGTAAAAATTAAGTTCCAAGCTAATAAAGAAGATACACGAGTAATCAGTGATACACTTGCTAAAAAAACTAAAAGCGAAGTTATATCAGTAATTGGATTTACTTCAATTTTTTATAGAAAAAGCAAAGAAGAATTAATTCAAATTCCACGCTCTCTACTTTAAGAATAGAAATAGCATTAAATATTTAATTAAAAGCTGACCCCTTTATTTGAGGCCAGTTTTTTGCATTTTAAAAAAATTAGAATATGCAACTTTTCAATATATATTAGTTAAACACAGTTTCTAAATAATCATTAATAGTAGCTTTCCCATATAACAAGAAGTATAGAGCTGTTACTATTGGGAAATCACAAGTCATGTTTTGTTCATTTACCCTTTCATACATGAGTTTAACTGTTCTATATCCCTCAACAATAGTTGAACTATTATTTGTAACATCTGGTATAAAGCCTTTACCGATTAATAGACCAAGAGTTCTGTTTCTTGAAAGATCATTGAGACTAGTTAATCCTAAATCACCAATACCACAATATTTAAAAATTGTATCTTTTTTACAATTAAATATTTGTAAAAATTTTCTCATTTCATTTACAGCTTTTGTATATATTAAAAAATCAACATTGGGAGAATTGTATCTACCAGATACTAATCCTATAGCAATTGCATACATATTTTTTAATACACTTAATAACTCTACCGCCTTGGCATCAGTTGTATAATCAATTGAAATCATAGTTGAAGGTAATATATCATTTTTGATTTTATGATAATCTTCTATGCTTCCACCTACTGTAAAGGCTGATGGAAAACCATTTAATAATTCAATTGCAAAAGTGGGGCCTTTCATGCTAACTGATTCGTGAATGTGATCAGTAATAAAGGTGCCATCACTATTCATACCTTTGGCTAAGTTTATAACCAAGGTATCTTTTTTTATATACTCCTCAATTTCTTCTGTAAAAGAAATAATTGCTTTTGATGGAATCGCTAAAAAAATATAGTCAGCTTCACTAAATTTTTCAATATCAGAGAAAGCTTTAATTGATGGTTTTAAAAAACGTGTTGGATAACTTTTTTTATTCTGATGATTATTATTAATATCATTAACTACAACTTCATCTCTAGAGTAAAGTAAAATCTGGTTTTTTGCATTCCATGCAAGTCTTTCAGCTAGGGCTGTTCCAAATACACCGGATCCGGCAATGATTATATTTATCTTTTTTTTTTGAGTCATACAATTAGTATATTAAGTGTCAAAAATAAATGCAACTACTAGCTAATTAATACTACTATTTTGAATTTTTTGTTTCGAAATCACTGATGTGTTTATTATTACCACTTAGCACTAAAATATCATCTTTTTCTAATTTAGTAGCAGGTCCAATATTACCATGAGCCTTACCAGCTCTAACAATAGCCACTATGTTTACATTGAACTTCTGTCTAAAATTTAATTCTTGAACAGTCTGACCTGCATATCTTTCATTAGATTGTATTTCAATAATAGAGAAATCTTCCCCAATAGGTAAAACATCAAGAGTTAATTTTGCACTTAATGTTTTTGCAAGTTTAGTGCCCATTTCAATTTCGGGGTTTATTACTTTTGCACCAATCTTTTCAAGAATACGAGAGTGATCATCACTAATGGCTTTTGCAAAAACTCGAGGAACACCTAATTCAATAGCATTCAGAGTCGCTAAAATGTTTGCTTCAATGTCTTTACCAATACAAACAACTACTGTACCACATTCAGCTATTCCTGCGTCCCTTAAACTCTCGCGACTAAGTTCTTGCAGTGTCAAAAGCTGGTTTACTGTTGTTTTTAGAGGAGTTAATTTAGAAGGATCTTTATCTATCGCAATAATAGTCTTTTCATTATTTTTCAAACCTTCTGCAAGTGCTAATCCAAATCTACCTAAACCAATAATTCCAAATAAATTGTTATCTGCCATAAAATCTTCCTTATCCTATTAGGATTTTTTCCTCTACATATTCTATTCTCTTACTATATCTTTTCCAACTAAATGCTATTGTTAAAGGTCCAAGTCTACCAATGAACATAAGCATCATAATCAATATTTTACTACTTGCGCTTAAAGCGGTTGTAATTCCCATGGATAGACCTACAGTTCCAAAAGCACTTACGCACTCAAATAATACCTCAACAAATGAAAAATTAGTACCTTCTATTGAAAAAATAATTCCGCTTACTGTAAGCACTGCTAAGATTGCAAAAGTTGCTACCATAAAAGCTTTAATAATTGATTCATCTTCTATTTTTCTATAGAAAGCCTTAACAGGCTTATGTTGAGGTATTCTAAAAATAGATAATAGAATAGTAAATGTTGTTGTAGTTTTAATACCACCACCTGTTGATCCAGGTGATGCTCCCACAAACATAAGAACTATCATAATGATTATACTTGCATTTTTAATATTACTAATATCAATTGTATTAAAACCTGCAGTACGGGTTGTTACTGATTGGAAAAATGCTTGTAATATAGTTATATTTTTTTCAGAGAAATAAAAACCAATTGTTCCCAAAAATAATAAAGTAATAGACATAGATAGAACTATTTTTGTATGAAATCTCAATTTTTTATTTTTCGAAAATCTTGAAGTAACTAAATCATATATAACAAAGAACCCAAGTCCTCCAATAATAATTAAAAAAGAAGTAGTTAAATTTAATAAGATATTATTTTGGTAAGGAACCAATCCTTGAAAATTACCAAGTAAATCAAATCCAGCATTATTAAATGATGAAATAGCATGAAATATAGAAATTCCAATGGCTTTATCAAAAGGGTAATTATCTCTAAACACTAAATAGGATAAATAAGATCCTATAATTTCACAGGATAAACTTGTAATTATAACAGTTCTAACGAGTGCTTTTATATCAAATCCTGGAAGTGAATTCAAAGATTCTCTTGCTAATTGTGTATTTGAAAATGAAACGTTATTTGTAACAATCATTAAAAAAAATAATGCAAAACTAGCAAATCCTATACCACCTAATTGTATCAGTATTGCTAATGTAATAGATCCAAATATTGAAAGAGTTCCACCTATATCAATAGGAGCTAATCCTGTAACACATACTGCACTAAAAGAGATAAAAAATGAGTCAACAAGACTAATTGTTTTATCTGCTTGATGGCTTATAGGTAAAAAAAGGAGAATGGCGCCTAAAAAAATAATAGTAGCAAAACCAATTATTAATCTTGTTCCTGGTTGTCTCCCTAACGGATTTCTTAAAAATAATCTCATAAAAGGAAGTATAATAGTTACAATAAAATAAAACAAGTAAAAGAAATAAAAAATGATTTAGTATGGCACTATTCGTAGGACTTATGCATCAAATTTATCTTGATAAAGCCTAATACTTGGTTCATTGCCTTTCTCAGTTACTAACAGCTTTTTTTGCTATTCTTTTTATTTTTTGATGTTTTTTATGATTATGAAGATAATTTTGGGCATACCTAAGGGATCCTCAACAACAATAATGGATCCTTATCCACTTATTTTCTTGACTTATTTTCCGGTTACTTGGCTTTCCTCGGTATAATCTCTACGGATTTTGCAAATGTGCTTGGGTCCATTAATGTCAAGGTCCGAGACATTGCATCGTTGAAGGTCCATCCAAATATTTTCCGTAGCCTTCTTTTGCTAACTTTCTCTTTGCCTCCTATGAGGTCGCTCAGTCTCTTATAGAGAGAAAGACATGCTTTATTTAGCAAGTCCTGATTAAAAGCTGCATTTCTGTCACTAAGAGTCATGGCATCTTCGTGAAAGACCGTATCCAAGTTCCATTGAAGGCTGTTCTCAATATTCCAGTGTGCCCTTATGCAATAAGCCGCATCAGTAATGTCCTTCAAGCTTGTAAGATAATAGCGCATTTCAGTCGTCTTTTTTCCAGTGACATTGTGAATCATGGCCTTTTTCATGCATACTAGAGCATGAACCTT
>JAENWY010000267.1 GCA_016649775.1 Spirochaetaceae bacterium | reverse complement strand
TACTTGAGAAAATAAGTAAAATTCTCTCATAATATCTACCTTGTTCCTTTTAAATTACTAATACTTTTTAACATATTATACTATTGAAATCACATATAAAGTGAATTGAGTCTCAAATAAATACGTATCAAATTACTAAAATCAACAATATATTTTAATTAAATATAATTATTTGTGAGAACTTCTATTACTATTTAATGCCATATAAGTAAAATAATATTTATTTTTTAAGCATTAATTAGATATAGTAAATTTGATAATAGTTTCATATAATTCCTCTTTGTTAATGGGCTTTGAAATATAGGCATTTATTCCAACTTCAAGCGATTTATTAACATCCTCAGTCTCTGCATTTGCAGATAGAGCAATTATAGGGGTAATCTTATTGAATCCTCGAATTATTTTAGAAGCTGTTAATCCATCTAAAACAGGCATTCTGATATCCATTAAAATAATATCATATTTATTTTCTCTAGTTTTATCAACACCTATTTTACCATTTTCAGCAACATCTACAATAATACCTTTATCCAATAGAAGTTTTTTAACTATCATTATATTAATAGGTTTATCTTCACAAATTAAAACCCTTTTACCCTGTAATAACTTAAAGTTAGATTGGCTTGCAATATTATTGTGTATTCTTATTTGATCTTGAGTTGCAAGAAGAATATCTATTGAAATTGTAAAAGTTGTACCTTTATTTAATTCAGAATTACACTCAATTGAACCTTTCATAGCTTCTAATGTTTTCTTCACAATTGAAAGACCTAAACCTATTCCTTCTTCTTCAAAAGATAGCCTATTTTCTTCTTGTGTAAATTCTTCAAACATATGCTGTTGAAATTGTTTTGACATTCCAACACCATTATCTCGAATAGTTGCTAATATTCTAACTTTATTTTCAATTAATTGTGATTTTATAATAAATTCTACAATACCATTTTTTGAGGTATATTTGATTGCATTATTCAAAATATTAATGATAATTTGCTTGATTTTACATACATCACAATAAACAAATATATCTTCTCTTTGTTGAGATATTTGTGTATATAGACTAATATTTTTTTCTTCTGCACGTGGGGTTACAACTGAAATAATTTCAAAAAATATTTGCCCACTTTTGTAGATTTGAGGGTGTATCTCAAAAAGTGAGGAATCAATGTTTCTAGCCTCTATAACATCTGATATAAAGCTTAATAGATATTTACTATTATCTTGTATTTTTGCAAAATAACTAAGAGCTATGGGATCTTTAGTTTCTTCTAATCCAAATTCAGAAAGGGTACTAATTGCTCCTAAAGGAGTTTTCATATCATGTGATAGGTGAGACAGAAATACAGATTTGTTAATATTAGCTTTTTCCAATTTTTTAATGTAAATTGCCTCTTTTTCATAAAAAAAGGTAACATCTCGTGCAATACCTAAAATGTATATAGGGGGATGTGAGTTATTATTGATAAAGGAATAAGTTATTTCAAAATTCTTAATTCTACCCTCAGCATCTCTAATTTCAAGAATTTGATTTTTGCTTTCCTTTTTACCCTCTAGCAGTTCTTTTGGGATAATAATTATATGACTATTAATGGATTTTTTAATTAATTCAAAATTTTTCAATAATGAAGTTGAT
Organism: Spirochaetaceae bacterium; assembly: GCA_016649775.1. GTDB lineage: Bacteria > Spirochaetota > Spirochaetia > Sphaerochaetales > Sphaerochaetaceae > Pleomorphochaeta. The sequence goes on along the minus strand of JAENWY010000267.1, from coordinate 1,325 downwards.
TTAATATTTGGCTTTGAAAAATTATAATTTTGACTTTCAATGTGATAAATCCAAGTGATAAGTCCATTTTTTTCTAAAGCATCTTGAGTTATTTTATACATTTCCTCATAAGTTGATAATGATTCACTAGTTCCTATAATTTGATTTGTTTTACCATTTTTATCGAATATTGCGTTGAGTCTAATATGTGATAATACATAGGTTTGTCTAGTTAAATCATAAACTCTTATATTTGCTTCAGCATTTTTTGCACCATTTAAAACGTTATTGAATATTTCAAAGTATTGGTCTTTGTCATCAATATGATTTAGTTTTTGTTCAAATAAAAAATCAGGATAATTATTTATCAACATATTAGTTTTAAATAATTCAGGAAAACAGTTTCCTGATATAAGCGCTTTTGAAGGTACGTCATAAACCCAATAGAAAAATCTAGCGTTAGTCATTGCTTGATGTAAATCATTTATAATGTTAATAAATGTATCTTCTTTCTTATTACATTCAATATTTTCTTTATTAATATTTTTTACAAATTTATTCAAATTTTGTAATTTATTATATTCATCAGTAACGGTTGAATAGGTAATATAATATAAATAATTGTTAGAATCTATTTTTTTAGAATTTCCCTTACCAGTTATCCATGATAAATTATCATCATTTGATAATTTATATCTAAAGGAAATATTATAATCTTCTTCTAGGTTGTTTAATAACCCTTGTTGATAATTTCTTATTATATTTAAGTCACTCTCCACTATATGAAATTGGATTTGTTTTTCTAAAAAGATGGTTAGGAGTTCTCTATTTAAAGAGAAATATCTACAAGCACCATCACTCAATAAAAGAACCTTTCTTTTATTATCAATTTTATTCATTTGATAAACAACAAAAGGGGATGGTATCGATTCTAATGTCTTTCTTTCTATAAGTGAAAAATTATACGGCTCCATTTATTTTCCTTAAAAGAGCTAAATCTATTAGTTCGTAATAAAATTATAGCAAGCAATCTAGTATTTGTCAGTAAAATAATTATGGAAATAATAAATAATTAAAAAAAATAGAACTTAAAAGTGAATTAATAAGTATTTTTAGGCTAAAAGTTTTGTAATGGGGAATAGTTATTAACCAACCATATATTCCCTATGTTCATTTCTAGGAGATGTATATAGTCTTGCTTTATTAAATCTCCTATTATGAACCTTTGTTCTTTTATAATTTCTTGTAGTTTTTCCACTATAAGAGTTATTCCTTTTCCTTGGATTCTCATGTGTTTGATACCATATGAGTAATCCAAAATAATCATAATCATTGAATCCATAGCT
>JAENWY010000333.1 GCA_016649775.1 Spirochaetaceae bacterium | reverse complement strand
TTTATTTAAAAATGATCTAAAGAGTAAGCACTATAAATTAAAAAAGTCCAAAATAAAAAATTATCATGAAATTTTAAACAGAATGGAATCTCTTATAGAACTTGAATATCCCGGTACAAATCAAAAGGTTTACATGGAATCCAATACATCCCAAAAGATCATTTTAAAAGCATTGGGACTAAAATGGAATGAATCCTAGAATACTGAAAATTAAGGATTTTGAAGCATAAAATAAAGTAGTATTCAATTACTCGTTACAACCTGCGTGGAAAATTGGGATACTATAGTATAAAAAAGTGACTATTTCTATATTATACACAAAATAACTAAGAAATACTGTATCTTTAGTGCTGCATCATCATTAGCAAAAAGCCTTTTTTGACAACTTTTTTAAATTTTTAATTGACAGATTCAATAACATTTGTTGTGTAAATAACTCTGCGTATATCACTTGTATAATGAAATAGCTGCTCAACATATTTCCAGTTTCTGACCCATGTATCAACCGCACCTGGGTACTTACCCCAATTATGCTTTAAATTCTCAAAAGCAGCTTCTACAGATTTAAGAGTCTTTGCTCCATAAATATTCTTTAAATCCTTAGAAGGAACATACTTCAAAGCGAATCTGATTAGGTGTACAACATTCGGGAATAGCTTCCTTAATGTTGTTTATGGAACCTTTGAAATTATTGGAATCTTAGTTATTAATGTTTAGATAAAATTGTACAATTACTGATTAAATAGGAAATATTTTATCATTGTAATAATTATAATTTGTATCCTTGAAATCCTTTATATTTTATGAATTTCTAATGACTATTTGTTTATTATTGTATTAATGCTTTACTTTAATAAATATTAGTATTATAATATTTATTAAAGTAAAGGATTGACTATGAAACTAATTTACCACCTAGATAGAGTATTAAAAGAGAAAAAGATAAAGAGAACTTATTTACAACAAAAATTGGGACTCTCATCTAAAACTATGGCAAAATTTTCAAAAAATGAAAGTGTGTCACTTAACACTATTGCACTTCTTTGTAACGAATTAGGTTGTAATATTGAAGATCTAGTTGAAATAGGTAAAAATTCTTCAAAATTTCTTGCATCTCTTATTGAAGAAAAAGAAATGAATTTAAAAAATGGATTATATCATGAAATCCAAGTTCTTTTTGCATATAATTCAAATAGAATTGAAGGTAGTAAATTAACTGAAAATGAAACTCGATATATCTATGAAACTAATACAATAGATGGTTTAAAAAACACTGATGATATTATTGAAGTAGCTAATCACTTTACAGCTTTTGATTATATGTTGGATACAATTTTTGAACCTTTAAGTGAAAATTTAATTAAAACATTTCATTTAATATTAAAAAACGGTACATCTGATAGCAGAAAAGAATGGTTTAATGTTGGTGAGTATAAAGCTAGAAAAAATACTGTTGGAGGTATTGATACTAGCAACCCTGAAGATGTGCATAAAGATATTATAAAATTAATACAAATCTACTTCTCTAAAAAAGAAAAAACAGTAGAAGACATAATTGAATTTCATTATAACTTTGAAACTATTCATCCTTTTCAAGATGGTAATGGAAGAGTTGGTCGTTTGATTATGTTTCGTGAATGTTTGAAAGAAAATATTTGTCCTTTTATTATTGAAGATGAGTATAAGATGTATTATTACAGAGGATTAAAAGAATATAAAAATCTTAAAGGATATTTGGAAGATACCTGTAAATCATCCCAAGATAAAATGAAAATATTAATTAAAAAATATGAATAATTCAATAATCATACTAGTATAAAATTCATGTATAAAGTGTTATAGATGTTTTTTAAAGTAGCATGCTATAAGCTTTTAATACAATAGAAAACAATAAATCCATTCCAAAATCATTTGGATGTTACAAATATATTAAAGAAGAATATCTTCAAAAAGATGGAGAATTAATAAAACCTAGCAATTCTCAGTTATTTTTTGATGATAAAAAACTTAAAGATGAAGAA
>JAENWY010000307.1 GCA_016649775.1 Spirochaetaceae bacterium | reverse complement strand
TTATTAGAATGAATAATTTAAATAAGATTAAAAATCCCAATTATACTCAAAGCTAATAATTTTACGCTAGATGAAATTTCTCATTTGAGCAATAAAAAGAATAAAATATAAATTTCTTTATTTGTTTATTATCAATGCTCATAACTTAAGGAATAACTGGTAAGTCTTTTACGTAATAACCAATTATTCATTGCTTTAATGTAGTATATCTATCCTCAGAAACACGCGTAATGAGCTTAAGTTGTGAACATTGGTTTATTATTGTAAAAAAAAGTTTTTTTAACATTTATTGTATAAACTTATGAAAATGTAGCCCAAATTTTAATTTATACTCAGTTCTAGATATGTTTTTGATAAAGTTGATTGCAAAATTTTCTTTTAAGATTATACTAATCTTATTAATTAGTATTTAAGGAGTCTCTAATGGCAAAAACACTAACCCAGAAAATTCTTGAAGCTCATTTAGTTGAGGGTGAAATTGAACAGGGTGAACCAATTGGAATTAAAATTGATCAAACATTAACCCAGGATGCAACGGGAACAATGGCATATTTGCAATTCGAAGCAATGGGAATTGATAAAGTTCAAAATGAATTAGCACTAAGTTATATTGATCATAATACGGTACAAGTTGGATTTGAAAATGCTGATGATCACAAATATTTGCAGAGTGTAGCTGCAAAAAAAGGTGTTGTATTTTCACGTCCAGGTAATGGTATTTGTCATCAAGTTCATCTAGAAAGATTTGGCGCTCCTGGTAAAACACTATTAGGTTCTGATTCACATACTCCTACAGGTGGTGGATTAGGTATGATAGCAATAGGTGCCGGTGGACTGGATATTGCTGTTGCTATGGCGGGAGGAGCCTTTCATATAATTAGCCCCAAAGTTATTGAAATCAGATTATCTGGTAAATTACGAGAGTGGGTATCGGCTAAAGATGTAATATTAACAGTTCTAAAAAAATTTGGTGTTAAAGGTAATGTAAACTGTGTATTTGAATATACAGGAGAGGGCGTCAAAACTCTTCAAGTTCCAGAGCGAGCAACAATATGTAATATGGGCGCAGAGTGTGGAGTAACAACAAGTTTATTCCCAAGTGATGAAAATACTAAAGCTTTTTTATATGCTCAAGACAGAGAAGCTGTTTATAAAGCTTTATCTGCAGATAAAGGTGCAAAGTATGATGGTTTATTTGAATTGAATCTATCTGAAGTAGTCCCTCTTTGTGCAGCTCCTCATAGCCCCGGAAATGTAGAAACAATTGAATCTCTTGTAGGTAAAAAAGTCGACCAAGTATTAATTGGCTCTTGTACTAACTCAAGTTATGATGATATGAGAAAAGTTGCAGCAATTCTTGATGGAAAGACTGTTAACCCCAATTTATCTCTTGGTATCGCTCCTGGTTCTAGAGAAGTATTATTGATGTTAACTGAAGATGGTTCATTAGAAAAGCTTATTAAAGCAGGTGCTAGAATATTAGAATCCGCATGCGGATTTTGTATTGGTAATCATCAAAGTCCCTCTTCCAAGGCCGTTTCTTTGAGAACTAGTAACCGTAATTTTGAAAGAAGATCTGGAACAACAGATGCAAATTTATATCTTGTAAGCCCTGAAGTTGCGGCTCTTGCTGCTATTACAGGTGAATTTACCGATCCTTTAAAAGAGCATGGAATTAAATATCCAGGAAGTTTCTTAGTAGATAAATTTATTATTGATGATTCTATGTTTATTTTCCCTCCAAAAAATAGTGATGATATTGTTGTTGTAAGAGGACCAAATATTGGTGATCCTCCATCAAATGTTGTACTACCTTATCATGTTAAGGGTGTAGTCACTATTAAAGTGGGAGATAAAATCACAACAGATCATATTATGCCTGCTGGAGCAAGATTGAAATATAGATCAAATATACCTGAATATTCTAAGTATGTATTTGAAGGTGTTGATCCAACTTTTCATGATAGATGTATTGAAAATGTAAAAAATGGTATCTCTAATATTATTTTAGCTGGTGCTTCCTATGGTCAAGGTTCTTCTCGTGAACATGCTGCTATCTGTCCTATGTATTTAGGAGTTAAAGTAGTATTAGCTATTTCAATTGAAAGAATACACCAAAACAATTTATGTAACTTTGGTATTGTTCCTTTAACTTTCATTAAAGAATCTGATTATAATGAAATTCAACAAGGTGACGATATTTTACTTGAAGATTTACCAGATCAAATAGAAATGGCATATCTTGAAGGAAATCCTATTATTGTAAATATTGGTGATAGAAATATTAAGATGAGATGTGATATTACAAAAGAGCAGAAAGATATGATTCTATCTGGTGGTCTATTAAATGTTTTAAAGGCTAAAAGTT
>JAENWY010000148.1 GCA_016649775.1 Spirochaetaceae bacterium | reverse complement strand
GGTTCAGGAATTAATCCGCAAAAATTATCTCTAGAAGAAGATATGTTAATGGGACACAGCGACAAAGATTAAAAAGGGGTAGTATATGAACTCAGTAGAGCTTTTTGATTCAACACTGAGAGATGGATCACAGGGAGAGGGCATTAGTTTTTCTCTTCCAGATAAATTAAAAATTGTAAAACTACTTGATGATCTTGGAATGGATTATATAGAAGCTGGTAATCCTGGTTCTAATCCCAAAGATATTCAATTCTTTGAATTACTAAAGAATGTTAAATTAAAACATTCAAAAGTAGTAGCCTTTGGGTCTACTAGAAGAGTTGGCGTTTGTACTAAAGATGATGATAATGTAGTAGCTCTTAATAATTGTGGTGTAGATACTATTTGTATCTTTGGCAAAGCTTGGGACTTTCATGTAACTGATATAATAAAAACAAGTTTAGCTGAAAATTTAAGAATGATTGAAGATACAATTAGATTTTTGAGTGATAACAATAAAGAAGTTTTCTTTGATGCAGAACATTTTTATGATGGCTATGAAGCTAATAGTGAATATGCTATTAAGTGTTTAGAGGCTGCCATTAAAGGTGGAGCTACAAAACTTATTCTTTGTGAAACTAGAGGTGGAATGTTATGCAATGAAACAGAGCGCATAACAAAAGCCATGGTTGAAAGATTTGATATTCCTATTGGAGTTCATTTTCACAATGATTGTGGAGTTGCTATTGCGTCCTCTCTCTTGAGTGTTGTAGCCGGTGCTACTCAAGTGCAAGGAACCTTAATTGGATTTGGAGAGAGATGTGGAAATGCAGATTTATGTGCTGTAGCTTGTAATCTTAAATTCAAATTAGGAATTGATTGTTTACTCGAGGATTCCTTTAAAGACATTACTCATGTAGCCCATGAACTTGGAGAGATTGCAAATCAGAGGATATCGAATAATAAGAGTTTTATAGGTCGCAGTGCTTTTGCTCATAAAGGTGGAATGCACATAGATGGAATTAGAAAGAATCCTAAATCATTTGAACATATGGATCCCTCTCTTGTTGGTAATTCAAGAAGATTATTAGTCTCAGAGGTAGCTGGTAAGGCATTATTATTAGAAAGAATACAGAAAATTTATCCTTCTTTTGATAAAAAGGATAAGAGAATTCCTTCTATGATAAAAGAGCTTAAGGATTTAGAGGCTTGTGGTTATCAATTTGAAGGAGCAAATGCTTCCTTTGATTTATTGATTAACAAATATCTTCATTCTGCAAAAGACTATTTTGATTTAGTTTATTATCAAACTAGTTGCCAACAGTCTAATGAGGATATGTTGGACTCCCCCCATGCGGCTCTTGTAAAAGTAGAGGTTGCAGGAAAAAGCGCAATAACAGCTGCTGAGGGACAGGGTCCCGTCAATGCACTTGATAAGGCACTTAGAAAAGTATTAGAACCTTTTTACCCACAACTTAAAGGAGTTCATTTAAGTGATTATAAGGTTAGAGTTTTAGATTCTCTTGATGCAACAGCATCTGTTGTTAGAGTTTTAATTGAATCTAGTGACAATGAAAAAAGTTGGAGCACCGTAGGTGTTAATCACGATATTATCGCAGCCTCTTGGATTGCTCTTCGTGACAGTATAATTTGGTATTTACAAGATGCAGGTGTTGAACCTGCTATAAAGTAAGGAGTTATGATATGAAAATGACAATGAGTCAGAAATTACTTGCAAGTAAAGCAGGACTTGATAGTGTGAAACCTGGTCAGTTAATAATGGCTAATGTTGATCTTGTACTCGGCAATGATATTACCAGCCCAGTGGCAATTGCTGAATTTGCAAAGTTTGGGAGAAAAGAGGTTTTTGATAAAGAAAAAATTGCTCTTGTTCCTGATCACTTTGCACCTAATAAAGATATTAAAGCAGCAGAACAGTGTAAATGTATGAGAAACTTTGCTCATGATTATAATATTACTAACTACTTTGAAGTTGGAAAAATGGGTATTGAACATGCACTATTGCCAGAACAAGGGCTTGTTACCGCAGGTGACTTGGTAATTGGTGCTGACTCTCATACTTGTACTTATGGTGCTTTAGGTGCTTTTTCAACAGGTGTTGGTAGTACTGATATGGCTTGCGGTATGGCAACTGGTAAGGCTTGGTTTAAAGTACCAACAGCCGTTAGATTTAACTTGACTGGTAAATTTAATGAAAATATTGGTGGTAAAGACTTAATATTGCACATTATCGGAATGATTGGTGTTGATGGTGTATTATATCAGAGCATGGAATTCACTGGTCCTGGTATCCAGAACCTTACTATTGATGACAGATTTACAGTAGCTAATATGGCTATTGAAGCTGGCGCTAAAAATGGTATTTTCCCAGTTGATGATATTACTCTTGATTATTTAAAAGCTCATGGCAAAAAAGTTCCTCAAATCTTTGAAGCAGATGAAGATGCAGTATATGAAAAAGTTATTGAAATTGATTTATCAACAATTAAGAGTACAGTATCTTTTCCAAGTCTCCCTGATAATACAAAGACTCCTGAGCAATGGGGCCTGGTTAAAATTGATCAAGTTGTAATTGGCTCTTGTACTAATGGTAGATTAAGTGATTTAAGAAAAGCTGCTAAAATATTAAAGGGTAAAACTATTAACTCTAATGTTAGATGTATTATTCTTCCTGCAACACAACAAATTTGGAAAGAGGCTATGAATGAAGGTCTATTTGAAATTTTTATTGATGCAGGTGCAATTGTTTCAACTCCAACTTGTGGTCCATGTCTTGGTGGTCATATGGGTATCCTTGCAGAAGGTGAGAGAGCAGTTTCAACTACAAACCGTAACTTTGTTGGTAGAATGGGACATGTTAAGAGTGAAGTATATTTAGCAGGACCTGAAGTTGCAGCAGCAAGTGCAGTTAAGGGTTATCTAGCAGATCCAAATGAAGGAGATAATTAATTATGAAAGCAAAAGGCAAAGCATATAAATATGGTAACAATGTTGATACTGATGTAATCATTCCAGCTCGTTATTTAAACTCGTCTGTTGCAAGTGAACTTGCACAGCATTGTATGGAAGATATTGATGATACTTTTACAAAAACTGTTGAAAAAGGTGATATAATAGTTGCAGATAAGAATTTTGGTTGTGGTTCCTCTAGAGAACATGCTCCAATTGCAATTAAAGAAAGTGGTATTAGTTGTGTTATTGCAAAAACATTTGCTCGTATTTTTTATCGTAACTCTATTAACATTGGTCTTCCAATACTTGAATGCCCAGATGCATGTGATAATATTGAAAAGGGTGATGAGGTTGAAGTTGATTTTGAAACTGGCAAAATAACTAATTTAACAAAAAATATTGAATTCCAGGCCGAACCATTTCCTCAATTTATGCAGAGCTTAATTGAAGCTGGTGGTCTTGTAGCTTATATGGTAAAAAAGGGAGATAAATAATGAAAATTGCATTAGTTAAAGGTGATGGTATAGGTCCAGATATTATAAATGAGGCTGTTAAAGTATTAGATAAAGTGGCTGCAAAATATAATTTTGAAGTAACCTATGAAGAAGTTTTAGCCGGTGGTTGTTCTATTGATAAAATAGGTGAACCACTTCCTCAAAGTTCTATTGATCAATGTCTCTCTTGTGATAGTGTCTTACTCGGTGCCGTTGGTGGTCCTAAATGGGATAATGTAGATTCTTCTTTAAGACCTGAAAAAGCTCTTCTTGGATTAAGAGCAGGAATGAACTTATTCTGTAATTTAAGACCTGCAATTATGTATCCACAATTAAGTGCTGCTTGTCCTCTTAAGGATGAAATAATTGGAGATGGCCTTGATATCATGGTAGTAAGAGAACTTACTGGGGGTATTTACTATGGTAAGAGAGGTAGTGATGAAAACTCCGCTTTTGATACTTTAAGTTATACTGTTAGTGAAATAGAGCGAATTGTAAAAAAGGCTTTTGAAATTGCTATGGTAAGAGATAAAAAATTAACAAGTGTTGATAAAGCTAATATCTTAAATTCCTCTCAACTATGGAGATCTGTAGTAGAGCGAATGGCAAAAGATTATCCTGAGGTGAAAGTAAATCATCTTTATGTTGATAATGCAGCAATGCAACTTGTAAGAGACCCTAATCAGTTTGATGTAATCGTAACTACTAATATGTTTGGTGATATACTAAGTGATGAAGCTTCTCAAATTACCGGATCTATCGGAATGCTCCCTTCAGCTTCTCTTGGTTCAGGTACTCTAGGCATGTATGAACCAATACATGGTAGTGCACCTGATATTGCAGGAAAAGATCTTGCAAATCCTATTGCAACTATTTTATCTGTAGCAATGATGCTTCGTTATTCCTTCAACATGGAAAAAGAGGCTAAGGCTATTGAAGAGGCAGTTGGAAACGTATTAGATTTAAATTATAGAACTGGCGATATCTTTACAAAAGGTATGATTAAAGTTGGAACTAAGGAAATGGGTAATCTAATAGCACAAGCAATTTAAATAAGGACTAACAAATGAATAAAAATAATATGAAAGAGCGATCTGCTCAAATGACCGAAGGTCTTGAGAGAGGTCCACATAGGTCTCTTATGAAGGCTTTAGGTTGGACAGATAGAGAAATACATCAACCAATCATTGGTATTGTTAATTCAGCTAATGAAATTATACCAGGTCATGTACATCTAAACAGAATTGTTGATGCAGTTAAAGCTGGTATAAGATCAGCTGGTGGTACACCAGTTTCTTTTCCAACAATTGGTGTTTGTGATGGTATTGCAATGGGACATAAAGGCATGAAATATAGTCTATGTTCAAGAGAATTGATTGCAGATAGTGTAGAAATTATGGCAACTGCACATCCTTTTGATGCATTAGTATTTGTTCCAAACTGTGATAAAATCGTTCCTGGTATGTTAATGGCTGCTCTTAGATTAAATATTCCTAGTATATTTGTATCAGGTGGTCCAATGTTAGCTGGTAAAGTTCCAGGTAGTGATGTTAGCCGTAACCTTGCATCTATGTTTGAAGCTATTGGTCAAAAAAGTAATGGTAATATGAGTGATGAAGAATTTAAAGATTGGGAAGACAATGTTTGTCCAACTTGTGGTTCTTGTTCAGGAATGTTTACTGCTAACTCTATGAACTGTTTAACTGAAGCTTTAGGAATGGCTCTTCCTGGTAATGGTACTATCCCAGCTGTATATGCTGAAAGAGATAGACTTGCTAAAGAGACTGGCTATAAGATTATGGAAATTCTTGAAAAAGGAATTAGACCTTTAGATATTGTTAATGAAAAATCATTTATGAACGCATTAGCAGTTGATATGGCACTAGGTTGTAGTACAAATACTATGTTACATCTTCCAGCTATCGCTCATAATGCTGGAATTGAATTTAATGTATTTAGTGCAAATGATATTAGTGCAAAGGTACCAAATCTTTGTCATTTAGCTCCAGCAGGTCCTCACCATATTCAAGATTTATGGCAAGCTGGAGGTGTTATGGCTGTTATGAAAGAACTATCTAAGTTAGATCTTTTAACTGGTGATTTAATGACTGTTACTTTAGATACTATTGAAAATAGCTATAAAAATGCTACTAATTATAATAGTGAAGTAATTAGACATATTGAAAATCCCTATTCGCCAACAGGTGGACTTGCAATCCTTAAAGGAAATTTAGCTCTTGAAGGTGCTGTTGTAAAACAGAGCGCTGTTAAACCTGAAATGTTAGTCCATGAAGGCCCAGCTCGTGTATTTGAGTGTGAAGAAGATTGTATTGCAGCTATTTTTGG
>JAENWY010000117.1 GCA_016649775.1 Spirochaetaceae bacterium | reverse complement strand
GGCATATATCACCACATCACTTTAATTACCGAAAAGAGCCTTAATTAATATGAATTAAATAACATAAATTCTTATGTTATAGTGAATTAATCAAAAATTATAAATAGTTAAATAAGAATAAACCTATTAAAAATATTCTATCATTTACAAAGTTTAAATTTTTTTCCATAAGTAGTCCTTTTATACTATTACTTTTTAAAAATTTATTCTTAAAGGTAACAAAAAGTCAAAGTTTAATATTAAATTAATTCTTTATCATCATTTAACATATTCTTTTCCATTATCTGTTTTCTGTAATTTGAGGGTGAACATCCTTTCATCTTTTTAAAGTAAGTACAGAAATAACAATAATTAGAAAAACCAACAACTTCCCTAATTTCATTAACAGATTTACTTGTTTCAATTAACTGTGAACATGCTAAGGATAATCTATTTCTTCCAATGTAATCATTGATAGATTCCCCTTCAATACTTTTGTATTGTGCTCTAACATATCCCAAAGATAGTTTTAACTCATCAGCTATTAATGCAGATGATAGATTAACATCTCTAATGTTATTGTCAATAAACCCTTTAATTGTACCGATTAATTCGGTTTGGTGTCTGATGGATTCATTATCATTGGCCTTTTCAATTAGTATATCAATCTCTAAAAGTGCTATTTTTAATTCATCATAGGTAGTAGCTCCTAAAATCTGAGTTCGCCATTCTGCAAGAAAACCAATCGATTTTACATTCAAGTATTTGGTACAGGTGGATTCAAAAGCATAATATAAATAGACTTTTAGAGATTTAAAAAGTTCCCAGTCTTGTTGAAGTTTAAGATTGTCAATCATTTTATTAACTTCAATATGATAAGCTTTTGAATTTTTTACCATTAAAGCTTTTTCAAGATCACTTGTTTGGAATAATCCAACTCCTGAAATTGAAGGAGATTCAAGTTCTTTATAAGGAAGAACAAATTCTTTTTTCTCAAGACTTACATTTTTAAGGGCTGAAATTAGAGCTTTACTTATGTCTGGTAACTCTTCAAAGCTTATCTGACCATCAATGTAGATAGAATCTATTTCTATTTTTAAATCATCTTTTATATCAATCTGCAGTTTTTGTAGATATGATTGTAAGTTTTTGATTGATTTAGGAATTAGATAGAGATAAATATTAGGCTCAATATTTAAGATAAAACCATCTAGTTTATTACTTTTTAAATAGTTAGCTACATATTCATAAGCCTTTATCGATAGATACATTTTATCTTCATTTAACATTTGTTCTTTATTTAGAATTATTTTAATAGAGGCTACTGAAAAAAGAGTTTGTGGAGAATATATTACGAAAGAACTATTATCTATATTTCCATTTAAATAAGAAATTAATCTACCCTTTCTGCTAAGGGATTTCTCCATTTTCTTTGAAGCAACGTATATGGAAATATAGGATAATATTAATATAATAACAAATATAAGTAACAATCTATTTCTTAAGGTTCTTATTGGAGTTAAAATTTGATCCATCGGAAGTAAATAGACTAATTTCCAATTCATCTCTGTTTGTGTTATCCAACAGGCTAGATAACTGTTTCCATCAGAATCTTTTAATATTAAATCACCTGAGTTTTTATGCAAATCATTGATTTGCTTGAAAAGTGGAAAATCTTTGATACTTTTACCATAGTCTTCTGGATTTGGATGAGATAAGAAATTACCATCAGTTTTAAACATATAGAAATTAGCAAATGATCCATCCATATCAGAAAAAAATAGTTCACGAGCTTTTGATTCATCTAGATTAACAATTATACCATATTTCAATTTGCCATTTTTATCATAGGAATTATTACAGATAGTAAACAGATTAACTAATTGTGTATCATCACCACTGAATAAATAGTTTTTAGAAGCTCCATTACTAGAATGAACATTTCGTTGATACAATGTATTATTATTTGGATGAGTATTAATGAAATCCAATAGAGTTGGATCATTTAAATTATCAAAACCTTCATCCCCTTTTATATTTGAAAAGAATCCATAAGTATCATTGTAGATATATATAGAGTTTAAATAATTATTTCTTGCTACTACATTTTCAAGGGTGTAATAAGCTCCAATCATAGCTTCCGGTTTGTCTTTACGAGCAAATATGTAATTTTGAATATTTTCATCATCTAAAAGGGTAGAGGCAATTGGAACGGTATTAAATCTCATTTGTTGATAATATTTACTAATCATAGATAGTGAAGAATTATAATTTTTAATAATAATTTTAGTACCAACCTTTGTGAAAGAACTGGAAAATAGCAAGGCTAGCGCAAATAAGAATATAAAAAAAACAATAGAAATGGGTAAAAATATCTTAATCATCCTTTTATGTTCAATATTCTTAAATACAAAAAATTTTCTCTTAAATAACATTAAAAGCCCCCTTTGAGAGTTCGAATATACCATATTTTTATATAGAAATGAAGAAAAAAGTAAAAAAATCGTGTTTTTCAAAGTTAAAAGTCACTTTTATAAAAATAATAATGACTCTTCTAAATTGCTTTTTTTTACATTTGTTCCTAATAATTAGTCATTAACAAATTTATTGTTCACTTAAGGAGGACATATGGAAAAAAGAAAATTATTAATGGTTGCTACTTTAGCAATGGCATTAACTTCACCACTATTTGCGCAAGGTGCAAATGAATCAAAGGGCTCTAGCAAGGTTGCTGGACCTGTTACTATTAATTACTACACTTGGAATGACGCCAGTCATCAGGCAATGGTAGATGAGTTTAATAAGACTCACACTGATGTTCAAGTAGATGGTCATATTTTAGCTGCTGCTGATTATGAAACTAAAATAACTACTCTATTATCAGGAAGAGCAGATATTGATGCTTTCATGGAGAAAAGACCAACAGATATATTCAATCAATATGATAACGGTTATTTAGAACCTCTTAATTCTTACATTGAAAAATCAGGCGGTAGTCAAGCTGTAGATAATTATAAATCAACAGTTTCTATTGATAAGGATATTGTCGCACTTCCTTGGAGAGGTGGAGCTTATTTCACTTATTATAACAAGAGTGTATTTGAAAAAGCTGGTATTCCAACTCCAGATACTTATGTAAAAAATGGTACTTGGACTTGGGAAAAATTTGAAGAAGTATCTGAAGCTATTCATAAAGCAGATTCTTCATTAATTGGTTCTTCCATTTATATTTGGGGCTCTAATGGATTTTTCATGGCCGATCAAGCAGGAGATAAATTAATTGATAAAGATGGTAATGTTGGTAATTTAAATAATGTTTTAAAACAACTTGAAATGAGAAAAAGATTAGAAGATTCAGGTTCTATGTGGAAACTTATTGATATGAAGGTTACTAAAACTCATTATTCAAAACAATTCTATGATGGTAAATTAGGTATGCTAATCATTGGTGAATGGTTCCCTGGACAAATGGCAACTGGTGAAAAAGATGGTTTATTAAATGGCTATACCTATGAAGATTTTGGTATTACTAGAATGCCTTGTGATGTGAGTGATTATAGAACATCAAATCCATCTACAGCTAACAGTATAACTACTTATTCAAAGAAAAAAGATGCAGCTTGGGAATTTATCAATTGGATGAGTGGACCAGAGGGTGCAGCAATTGCTGCTACCTATGGTATTCTACCTGCTGATGCTAGTGATAAAGCTGTTTCAATTATTAGTGAAAACCTTCCAAAGGGAAATAGTGCACAATATTATCTTGAACCTAAAGTTAGCCAATCTAGTAACTTTAGTATGTATGGAACAAGAGTAGAAGCAGAATTCTCAAAACTTCAAGAAGATTATTTACTAGGTAATTTAACTAGTAAACAATTTATGGATAAGTTTACTTCTGTTTGTAACGAAATTGTAAAGACAACTTATTAAATAATATGCCCTTCCTTTTTGAAGGAGGGGCCTATTATTTAAAGGAGAATTAAATCATGGCTAAGAAGAAAACTTTGTCAGAAAAAGGAATTATATTATCCTTTTTATTGCCCAGTTTTATAGGATTTTGTATATTTATACTTCTTCCTATGATAATGGCATTTGTACTATCCTTTACCAATTATAGTGGCGGTCCTAGTTATAAAATGATTGGTCTAAAGAATTATATAGTTGCTTTTTCAAATAGTTCATTTATACAATCATTGGGACTAACTTTTAAATACATGTTAATTACGGTTATTTTGCAAATCGTACTAGGACTATTATTTGCTATTTTACTTTCTAAAGAATTTTCAGGATGTTCAGCATTTAGATCAATATATTATATTCCAAATATTTTATCATCGGTTGCTGTAGGACTATCATTTATGTTTATTTTTGAACCAAGTAGTGGTTTAATGAATCAACTTTTCATGAGCATTGGATTAGAACCTTCTAAATGGTTAGCTGGATCCAAGGATGCATTAAACGTAATTATAACTGTAAGTGTTTGGCAAAATTTTGGTTATTATATGGTTCTATTTATTGGTGGATTACAAAATATTCCAAGGACGTTATATGAAGCAAGTGAAATGGATGGAGCTAATTTTTTTCAAAAGTTTATTCATGTAACTATTCCAGGACTATCCCCTATTCTATTTTATGGGATAACAATTGCGGTTATCAGAGGATTCCAAGCATTTGATTACATTTATGTAATGACTGGTGGACAACAAGGTGGCGGTCCTGCGGGATCTACAAATCTTATTGCATTTGATATTTATATTAATTCCTTTACCTTTTTTAGATTCGGATATGCGTCAGCAGAATCAGTTATATTAATGATTATTATTTTATTTGTTACTTATATACAAAATAAGGGACAAAAGAGGTGGGTAAGCTATGATATCGTATAGAAAAAAGAAAAATATTGAAAATTTAGTTAAATACTTTGTATTAATATTTTGTGCAATTATTGTTTTAATACCTCTTTTGATAACAATATCTTCATCATTAAAGAATGAGAGTGCTCTATTTGATTTTCCTTTTAGGTTTATACCTAAAAAAGCAACTTCAAATAACTTTGCTCAATTATTAGAGAAATTTCCTCTATATACTTTTAATAGTGTTAAAGTAACTCTAACCATTGTAATTGTGCAAGTAATAACCGCTTCTACAGGAGCTTATGTTTTTTCAAAGATTGAATGGAAGGGTCGTGATATTATTTTTGGATTATATTTAGCTTCTATGATGATACCTTCTCAAGCTGTAATGATTCCACAGTTTTTAATTATTCGTAAGATGGGTTTGTATGATACTCACGCTGCACTAGTTTTACTTGGATCCTTTACAGCATTTGGAACATTTCTGATAAGACAATTTATGCTGTCTATTCCAATGACCTATAATGAGGCAGCAAGAATAGATGGAGCTAAAGAGTGGACAATCTTCTTATCATTAATACTTCCGATGAGTAAAGCTGTATTAGTTACCCAGATAATATTTAGTTTTAGATTCTTCTGGAATGATTTCTTTACTCCCTTGATTTATATTACAACGGATAAATTGAAAACTCTTCCACTAGGGATGACCGACTTTGTTAGAGAGCAGTATGTATATTGGGGACCTCAATTAGCAGCAGCATTAATATCAATTATTCCTGTACTAATTGTATTCCTATTTGGCCAAAAATATTTCATCCAAGGTGTTGCATCATCTGGATTAAAAGGATAGAAAAATGAAAAATAAAAGTGATAACTTTAATGTAGCTATTCATGATACTAGCTATAAAGCAAATTATGAGAAAAGAATTGTAGACAGTAGTACTTTAATTCAAATTAATGGTAGAGAAATTGAATCTTTAAACGGTAAATATAATTTTACAGTAGATCCATATGAAACTTGTTTAAGATCTCATTGGTACAATGGGGTAAAAGAAAATCCTGAAAATCATATGGAAATTCCACTTGATTATAACTTTGAATTATATCCTACTCATGATGTTCCAAGTTGTTGGAACATGGAAGATAAACAACTATTTTATTACAGTGATCTTGGATTATATTATAGAGACTTTAAATATGAAAATAGAGGAGAAGATAAAGTATTTTTACACCTAGAGGGAGCTTTTTATAGATGTTATGTATTTTTAAATAATAAATATGTAGCTCTCCACGACGGTGGATCTACTCCTTTTTCTCTCGACGTAACTAATTTTATACAAGAAGGTGAAAATAAACTTCTATTTGCAATAGATAGCTCAAGACAAAGTTATAGAGTTCCTATGGATAATACTGATTGGTTTAACTATGGTGGTCTATATCGAGATGTATCTCTAGTTAGAGTGCCAAAGCTTTATATCAAAGACTATTGTGTTCAATTAGTTCCAGACAGTAAATTTAATAAAATTAAAGCTGAAATCACTCTTAATGAATGTGTTAATACAAGGGCAACTTTAACAATCAAAGAACTTAATATTAATAAAACCATTGAAATTAAAGATGGGTTTGGAGAATCAGTTATAGAAGCTAACCCACAGTTATGGGATGTAGAGTCTCCAAAACTTTATGAAGTTAAACTTTCTATTGAAAATGATAGTGTTTCTGATAAAATTGGTTTTAGAGAAATTAAAGTAGATGGAATTGATGTTTTATTAAATGGTAAATCTATATATCTAAAAGGTGTAAGTATTCATGAAGATCACTTTTTATTAGGTAAAACTACTAATGATGAAACTATCAGAGAATCTATAAAACTATTAAAAGAAATGAATGGTAATTTCTTTAGACTTGCTCATTACCCTCATACTCGTCGTTTTGCTCAAATTGCAGATGAAATGGGATTACTTCTTTGGGAAGAAATACCAGTATATTGGGCAATCGATTTTAAAAATCCAATAACTCAAAAAGATGCTCAAAATCAAATGAGAGAATTAATTCTCAGAGATAGAAATAGAGCAAGTGTTATAATATGGTCTGTTGGTAATGAAAATCCTGATACCGATGATAGACTTGCTTTTATGAGTGATTTAGCTAAATTAACACACACTTTAGATCCAACTCGCCTAGTTAGTGCTGCCTGTCTTGTAAATACATTAAAACTAAAATTAGAAGATAGATTAATGGAGTTCTTAGATATCATTGGTAACAATGAATACTATGGTTGGTATGAACCAAACTTTAGTGATTTATTAACTATATTGAATAATACTGATTTAAAGAAACCTGTTATTATTACTGAATTTGGAGCAGGTGC
>JAENWY010000043.1 GCA_016649775.1 Spirochaetaceae bacterium | reverse complement strand
TTTCTGAATATATTGATAGTGATGTAAAAAGTGTAACTATTATTCAAACAGCAAAAATGAAGATTAGCTATTCAATAATTGATCTTCAAAATGGTAATATTCTAGCAACTAATTCTTATGTAAAACAATATAAAAATGCTGTCGCATTAAATTCCTATACTAACATAGATGCCGAATGGATGTTTAAAGATATTACTGATGCTTTTGTGGCAACTACAAAAAATGATTTAGTACCACATACCGTTTATGCCTCTCTTAAACTAATGGATAACAAACCTTCTAATAATATAGCTTCACAAGCTATGAAATTAGTTGATAAAAACCAATTATTACAAGCTCAGATATTATTTGATCAAGCATGGAATCAATCAGCTCATCTCCCTTCTGGTTATAATAGTGCATTATTATTAGAGGCAATGGGCAAAAGATTTGATGCAATGTATTTGATGCAAGATGTATATAATAAAACTGGATCTACAGATGCTATTAGAGAATATTCAAGAATGAAGAGTTATGAAACTTCATCTGCAATTGCACAGCAACAAATAGAGGATTAAGAATGGAAGCATTAATTAAGAAGGAAATAGTTTATATTTTAAATATTAACTCAGAGGATGTTTTAGAACGATTTCCTTGTGAAGAAGGATTAGGAGTAATTGATTTTACTGGAGAATTAAACATTAATTTAGAAAAAGGTATAGCTTTTAAGAGTTTTCTTCCTGAAGAATATAAAAAAGCTTGGAACCAATTGAAGCGATGGGTCTCTTCAGAATCATTCAATGAAGTAATTATTATGGGTGGATTAGACTTTTTCCCTTCCGAATTAGTATTTGATTGGCTTTTTGACCATAAAAGTAAAAAAGGTTTCCCAAAAATGATCTTTTCTGGAAAAAAAATATTACCACCTATGGAGAAAATCGCCTCCACAATCTTCTAACGATGGTAAGTCTTTTTAAAGAGTAATCAAAAGCATATATTTTACATAGTTTATAGGCTATTATTGTACAATAATAGCCTATTTTGCAACTTATAGTATTAATGCTTTATTTATCTGCATTTTCAGGATATAATGCCAAATATGAAATTTATTGACTTGCATACTCATTTGCTGCCAGGTGTAGACGATAGTAAGTTGCATCTAGAACAAATTGAAGAAATGATGAATAAATATAAGGAAGCTAATTTTGGTGTTATTGCTGTAACACCTCATTTATATAATCCTTATGTTTTTACACATATAGATATTATCGAAGAACGGTTAAAATATGTTAAATCTATTGCTGAAAACTATGGGATAAAGTGTATTTTAGGATCTGAAGTTTATGTTGATCAGCAGGAAATTATTAGAGGGATACCAATTGACCTTAGATATCAATTGATTGAATTTTCAACTAAGCTTCCTATTGCAGATCTTGAGAAGAAGGTAGAAGCACTTAAAAACACTGGTATTGAAATTATTATTGCTCATGTGGAAAGATATCCATATATGGGAGTTCGTACAAAATTGTTTAAGAATCTCCGTGATATGGGAGTATTTTTTCAAGTGAATGTTGGTGGACTTGAAAATGGTTCTGCTTTGCCTTTTGTAGAAGAGAGAGTAGCTGATATTCTTTCAACTGACAATCATGGAGATTTCACATTTCCAGAGCGTTATTTGAAACAACTTGAAGATTTTCCATATTTAATTCAGAGAATGGAAAGTTTAAATATAAATTGATTAGCATTAAGCTAAGGAGGAATGCGCATGTTATTAGATATGACCATTGCAAATTTTAAATCTGTTAGATTACCTCAAACCATTTCGTATGAGGCTGTAAGAGATTCCCGTTTTAAGGAATCTAAAATTGTCCATATTAATGATAAGTTAAATATAATCAAAACAGCAGCTATTATTGGCGCTAATGGTTCAGGCAAGAGTTCTTTTGTCCGTGCATTAGAATCATTGAAAAGTATTGTTTGCTCAAAAGGGGATGAAGTAGAAAATCCATTACAAGTACTTTCTGGTACAAATTTTGCATATACTAGTACTAAAGGTGAACCAAGTACAATCAGTATTCGTATTCTTGTAGATAGGGGTATTGAACCAACTGCGGAAAATCCTGAAAGCCGTCCTTCTATTACTGCAGATTATACACTTGTTGCAACAAACAAAATGGTTTATAGCGAAACATTGTATTTTATTTACAACAGCTCAAAACGCTTAATGTTTGATAGAAAACTTGTTGGAGTTGAAGTTGAAGTTGAAGATGAAACAAGTGCTCCAAAGTACAAGTATATATTTGGTAAATTATATCGTGGTGAAAAGAAAAGACTGGTAAAAAAAATTGATGAAAAGCATGTTTTCTTATCTGCTTCAGCTGATAAGAATAGTGAAATTTGTCAAAGTGTAGTTAATTGGTTTAAAGATGATCTTAATATCCTTCCTATGGGCGTTAGTTCTATAAGTGAAAAATATATTATTGATCAAATTACAGCTCATCCAAATTGGGTACAACAATTGACTAATTTCTTATGGTCTTTAGATATTACAGATATTAAAAAGATACAGATTTTAAAAGGTCGTTTAGTATTTTCACATGCAAACGTCCTTCAAAGTTATGCAACTTATTATTCTCTTGAAAGTTTATCACTTAGAAGATTATGTTTAATTGGTATTGCTTTCTTTGAAAGTTTTATTACACATCGTACAATAATAATTGATGATTTTGGAATGTTATTACATCCAGATATTTTGAAACATATTATTGAAATTTTTGAAGCTTGTAATGATAAAACTGGTTCTCAGTTATTAGCTATAGATTGTAATCCATCTTTATTACGTCCAGGACTAATGAGACGTGATGGTATTTATTTTGCAGAAAAGAATGAAAAAAATGAAACAGTTTACTTCTCATTGGCTCAATTTAGATATTCAAGAAGTAGAGATTTAACAAGTGAACAATATATGAATGGAGCATTTGGCTCTCTTCCGTTGTTAAGTAATTTCTATTTTGTAGATTCAAACGAGAAGGAGGATAAATAGTATGGCACGTAAAAGAACGAGTATTGCTCCAAAAAATACCATGCTCATAGTTACTGCAAGCGAAGAAGAGGCTTTATATTTCTCACAACTTAGAAAGGATTCAAGATTTGCAAATCTTAGTGTAGCTTGGATTGGTGATAATTATACAGATATTAATAAATGTTTAAGTAAAGCATCTAGTGAGAGAACTCAAGGAAGCTACAGTGAAGTATGGTTTGTTTTTTCTTTTGTTAAATTTGGTATTACAAATGAAAGCTTCAAAGAAATTCAGGCTTTAGCAAATAAAAAAAGAGTTAAACTTGCTTGGAGTAATCCTGGTATTAATTTATGGTATTACTTCCATTTCTTTTCTCTTAATAATCCATCAATTAGTTCAGAAGAAATTGATGAAAAAATTAGATTAAAAATATCTGATTATAATTCTTCTACTGATTATTTAAAAACCGATGGTCTTGATTTCTATAAAAAGATTTGTGTTTTTGATAATGAGGCTAATAGAAATGCTAGAATGTATAATAACATAGTTGAACAATTTACTGGTATACCTGCTATTAATTATGTTGCATTATCACTTGCAATTACAGAAAATTGTGGTGTTGCAAACTTTACATTAAATCAACGAACAATTGGAATGGATAAGTAGTTGACTGGTATTACCTTACTTATATATGCGATTGCATTTGCCATAGGTTGTATGTCTTTAGCACTTGTAATCGTATTTCATTTACAGAGTTCACATGTATGGACAAAATATTTAATAATCTGCCATTCTTCTTTATTAGTAAGTATGGTAGGCTCTGCGTTAATTTTATTTGGTAATATATTTTTATCAGGATTACCTTTAATCGCTTTGAATACTATGCTTTCCATTATTGTAATAGCTGATACAAGTTTTCTTCTTGTCTTTATTCCATATTTTGTTACTTGGATTATAGCTTCCCCTTGGAGAGCTCCTTATAAACAATTGTTTACACTGTCAGCAGTTGTATATTTAATTTTAGGAATAGTTAGACTTTTTACAAGGAATTCTATAGTTGAAACGAGTCAGTTTTTTATATTCATATTTGTATTAGCCTTTAGTTTTATTGTAATGCTAAAAAACTTATCTAGTATATCTTCTAAAAGAGTTAGAATGGTTGCAATTAGTGTTATGCTGGCAAGTATATTTTTATTGCCATTTGTAGGAATTGGTTTATTAAAAGCTAGTGTTCGTGTATTAATTGAAGGACTCTATTTCTTAGCTTGGTCAATTATATTATTAGTATTTTTCTTTAATTATTTTGGTAATCAAACTGTCTCTAAATCAGAAAGAGCAGAATTAAGTTTAGAAAGTCTTGGACAATATCATATTACACAAAGAGAATTTAGTGTTATTAAATTGATTTCTAAAGGGAAAACCAATAAAGAAATAGCTTCTGATTTGCAAATCAGTGTTAACACTGTTAACAATCATGTAGCAAATATATTTTCTAAAACTGAGGTTCGCTCTAGGATTGATTTATTGAATTTGATACGTAATGCTTGGTAGTCAAGAAGGAGAACTTTAATGAGTAATGAAATAGTAGAATTATGTAGTGACTATTCTAGAATAAATAGAAATGAAGAATTTGGAAAAGTTATTTTTAAATTTTACAATGAAAAAGATCCTATTAGACTTGTAGCGACCCCTTGGGAGATGGTGCATAAAACACCCGTTCCTATTGCAGTGTTGTGTTGTCATGGTTATACAGGTACGCCGGGTGAATTAGCGGTGATCGGTTTAAAACTTTATAACGCAGGATTTGATGTTTTTACCCCTCGTTTGCCAGGTCATGGAAGCTCTCAAAAAGAGTTTTTAAAATCTGGACCAAATAATTGGATAGATTGTGAATTCGCTGCTGCAAGATATCTTAAGGATAGATATGATCAACTTTATGTAGTAGGGCACTCTATGGGTGGTTTAAATGCAATTATAATAGCCGAGGCATTACAGCTATCTAAAATAGCTTTAATAGCGCCTGCAACGGATTTACTAGGTTTAGAGGCAAAGACTACTTTCTTAAAATTACAAGTAGCCTCATTCTTTCATAAGAAAATTAAAACACCTTGGAAAAGTAATCCGGAGTTCTTTGGAATATGTGAAAGAGAAGATGGTGATGATGAGTACCTAGGTTCACAACTTTGGTCATATATTTTACCAAGTTCTGTAATTAAGTTAAATAAAATTAGAAAGATAGCTAATAAATGCTTGTTTAGTGTTGGAGCAAACACTTTACTTATTTTAGGAACAAAAGATACCTCTGTTTCTCAGAACTCAATTGAGAGATTCAAAAGAGATCTTTTGGGTGATTTAAAAGTATTATCAATTAAGGATGCAGGACATTTAGTTCTATATTCAAATAATAAAAAGGATTCCGAGTTATGCAATAACTCTATTGTGGAACATTTCTTAGAAAAATAAAACTTTATGGAGCTATTATTAGATGTTTCTTATTTGTATAAGGATTATTTACGAAAGTTGTATCAATTGAATATACTTCTTTTAGATTTTCCACATTTATGACATCAGAACTTTTTCCTTGATATATTATTTTACCGTCTTTCATTAAGACACTTGAATTACAATAATCCAGAGCAGAATTTAGTGAGTGTAGTGTACATACTATACTCATATTTTTTTTAGCCACCAATTCTTTTAATAAACGCATAACCTCACTTTGATGTAAGGGGTCTAAAGATGAAGTTGGTTCATCTAAAAGGATTATGGGAGTTTCTTGACAAAGAGCTCTTGCAATAACTACTCTTTGATATTCTCCTCCACTAATTTCTTCGACATATTTATCACTTAAGGCTTCTAAATTAGTTAAATTAATCATTTCATCAATTACTGCATTATCTTCAGCTCTGCTTGTTTTTTTAGCATATCGTCCAAGAGAAATAAAATCTCTTATATTAAAATGGTAATTAACTCTTTCGTTTTGAGGAACATACGCAATCAATTGTGAAAGAGCTTCTCTATTTATTTTAGATACATCTTTATTTCCTACAAATATTGAATTTTGTTTTAAAGGAACTAATCTTAATATGTTTTTTAAAAGAGTAGTTTTTCCACAACCATTTGCTCCCAATATTGAAGTAAAACTATTGTCTTTAATTTCTAAATTAAGATTTTTAAGAATCTGAGTATCTTGGTAACTAAAATTTAAATCTATAATTTTAATAATATTATTCATTAGAATAGCATCCTTTTTTGTTTCTTTAATAGATAAATAAAGAAGGGAGATCCTAGAAGAGCTGTTATAATAGATATTGGGAGTTCTGTATTTGGAAGAATACTACGTCCAAAAGTATCTGCAAGTAATGCAAAGAGTGCTCCAAAGATTAAAGTTAATGGAAGTAGCTTTTTATGGCAAGGTCCAAATATAATACGAACTACATGTGGAACTATTAAACCTAGAAAACCAATTATCCCAGACAAAGCTACAGCAACTGAAGTAAGTAGTGTTGCTATACATAAGAGTGTTATAGAAGTCTTTCTGACCTCAAGTCCCATGGATTTAGCTATATCATCTCCCAGTAATAATAAATCAAGTTCTCGATAATATTTTAATAAAATTATGATACAGATTATTATAATTGGAACAATAACAATAATCTTCTCATAAGAACCTACAGCAAAACTACCCATATTCCAATAAATAATAGCTTCAAGATCATCTCTATTAAAAAACATCATTAAACTCATAAGAGCTGATAGCAAAAAGTTAATTGCTATACCCGAGAGAAGGAGTGTTAAATTTCCAGTTTTTAATCTATCTGACAAAATATAAATTGTTATTGAAGTTAGAAGAGCTCCAAAGAAAGAGAAAAGTGGAGTTCCCCATATTCCAGGAATGTAATTAATTAAAGAAGTTATAGCACCAAAAGCAACTCCACAGGCAGCCCCTGAGGAGATACCCAAAATATATGGATCAGCCATGGGGTTTTTAAAAACTGCTTGAAAGATTGCTCCTGAAATAGAAAGAGACATTCCCACAAGAATTGCTGTAATGGTTCTAGGAATTCTAAGATTTTTAATAATATAAATATGAGAAGTTTTTATATCATTATTATTAGAAAATAGAATATTAAGGGTTTCTTTAAAGGATATTTTAACAGTCCCAAACGATAGTGAGACTATGATTAATAACATCAGAATTAATATCGACAGTACTATTATTAAATAACTCTTTTTTTTATCTAGGGTTTTCACAATATTAGTTGAAGGCTTCAGGGTGAATAATTATAGCTAAATCTTTAACACCTTCAGCATTTCTAATACCTTGTCTGTCTAATTTGTTATTATCAATAGTATAAATATGATGTTCTTTAACTGCTCTTAATTCATTATAGGGTTTTGTACTTAAGAAATTTTCCATTTCATTTCTGTATTGAGAAATAATTATTATATCAGGATCATCTTCAACAAGTTTTTCTAGACTGAAGGACCATCCCTTAATATCATTTGCAATATTATTTCCACCTGCTAAGGTAATCATTTGACCAATGAAAGTATTTCCTCCTGCAGTATATTCACCATACTGTCCAAATGAAACTATATAGTATACTTTAGGTTTATTAAGTTTTGCTACTGTCTTTGACACTTCATTGATTTCTGCTTTCATGTTTTTAACAATTTCTTGTGCTTTTTCTTCTTGATTTAGTAGAGTTCCCATATCAAGGACAACCTTATAAGATCCTTCTATTGAAGATGAATCATAAAGAGAAACAGTTGTAATACCTGCTTTTTCAAGAGCTCCAATAGTTTCTTTTTTTACATGAGTAGAACCAACTACTAAATCAGGATCTATTTCAATAATTTTTTCAAGGTTAGGTGAACTAAGATTGCCAATAGAAAAAACATTTTGAACCCATTGAGGATAGTCACAATAATCAGTTCTACCCACCAATGCTTCAGGTTTAAGAGTTGCAATTATTTCAGTTAAATTAGGTCCAAGTGATATAACTGTATTAACATTTTTTGGAATAGTGATTTCTCTATTTAAACTATCCGTATAGGTTTTCTCGATACTTATTATTCCATTATCAGAAAGAGATTTTTGAGTGTTCTCTTTTATTCCTGAGGCAAAGAGATTTATTGGTACTAAACAAAGTAACAATAAAATAGAAAAGGTAAATTTTTTCATAGAATTCTCCATTAAGGAGACAAGGATTTAAACCCAAGTCCAAGTGAGTTAATTTTCCAACAAAAGTAAGGTAACCTGAGTTATATTTTAAAATATTTACAGTGGCTGGTCCCTGAAGGATTTTCACCTTCTTCCCCTTAGTTCTTATAAGAATAACTTTATTATAGGGATAATAATTATTTTTGTCATTATTTGATAGGTATTTATGAAAAGAATTTAATTAGTAGTAATATGTAGATTATTTCTATTGTTGTTGAGTGGTTGCAGTAAGCAAAAGGTTAACATTTAATTTGTATTAAATAGATAGATTCCTTTAGAAAATGTATTAAATCAAAGTATATTTAAAAATAGCTTTTGAGAAATTGAAGGCAAAAATCCTATAACAAGTACAATCTAATTATTTTATGACAAGGGAGTAAGTCTAGCTAATAATATAGGAACTACCTATATTGGACAAATATAAATAGTATAAATTCTTTAGAAATTGATTTATCTCAAACAGAAGGACCAAAGGCAAGACTAAAATATTTTTTAGTTCAAATATTCAAAGGCCTAATAACATAAATGTTGGGCTTGAATCTATACATAAAAATGGAGAGTTAAAGAGCAAAAAATATTATAGAAATGTTGTTAAAAACAGTTTGATTTTCCTCTCAAAATATAAATTATAATAAATATTAATAATTAATTCAAATTATTTAGATTTAGTAATTTATAATATTTTAAATTAATACTCCATTTTAATTTAGCTTCTGTTTTAATCTTCTAATTGTTGCTATTTATAATAATTTTTAGTATTCTAATACCTAAGATTTTGATATAAGGAGTCCTTGTTTCATGGAAGTAAAAGTACGTTACGCACCCTCTCCAACTGGATTGCAACACATTGGAGGAGTTAGAACAGCTCTATTCAATTATTTTTTCGCTAAAAGTCAAGGTGGAAAATTCATTTTAAGGGTAGAAGATACTGATCAAGAAAGATCTAGTGAAGAAGCACTACAAGATTTATATGATACTTTAGATTGGTTAAATATTAAGTGGGATGAAGGTCCTATAGTAGGTGGCCCAAATGGTCCATATATACAATCAGAAAGATTTGAACTTTATAAAAAATATGCTAAACAATTAGTTGCTTCAGGGCATGCTTATTATTGCTATTGTAGCGAAGAAAGACTTGATGAAGTTAGAACTCAGCAAAAAGCTGAGAAGAGTTCTCAACAAGGATATGATAGACACTGTCGTAATTTAAGTGAAGAAGAACGTATTGAAAAAGAAAAACAAGGAATTAAACCTGTAATTAGATTAAAGGTACCAACGGAAGGTAAAACTACATTCCATGATGTACTTATGGGTGATATTACTCGAAAAAATATAGATGTTTCTCCCGATCCTATTTTGTTAAAAGGCGATGGCTTTCCAACCTATCATTTAGCAAATGTTGTTGACGATCATCTAATGGGCATAACTCATATCATGAGGGCTCAGGAATGGATTCCCT
Source organism: Spirochaetaceae bacterium (assembly GCA_016649775.1). Taxonomy (GTDB): domain Bacteria; phylum Spirochaetota; class Spirochaetia; order Sphaerochaetales; family Sphaerochaetaceae; genus Pleomorphochaeta. The sequence continues at coordinate 2,431 of JAENWY010000043.1, read as the reverse complement.
CAGGACCTCTTCATGTTATTTTATATGAAGCATTTGGTTGGGAACCCCCTCTTTATTGTCACCTTCCTATGGTAATGGGTAAAGATGGGCAAAAGCTATCTAAGAGACATGGTTCAACATCTGTAAGAGATTTTAAAGAAAAAGGTTATTTACCTGAGGCTCTAATGAATTATGTATCCTTAGTGGGATGGTCTTTTGATGGTGAGAGAGAATTTTTTAGCCAAGAAGAATTAGAAAAAGTTTTTGATATAACTAAAATTAACAAATCTCCAGGTGTTTTTGATTATAAGAAATTAGATTGGTTCAATGGTCAATATATAAGATTAATGAGTGATGAAGATTTAGAAAAAGCTTTAATCCCTTATTTAGAGAAAGCTGGATTTATTGATAAAGATATTAGTAGTGATAAAAAAAAGAAACTTGATGAACTAGTTGTTTGTGCAAAACCAAGATTAAAAGTTTTATCAGATATTGTAGAATTAGCTGTATTTTTATTTACTAATCCAGAAGTTGCTGCTCCAGAAATGTTTGTAGCAAAAAAAATGGATTTAAAAACATCTTATGAAGCCCTTTCTAAAACATATGAAATTATGATTGAAGATTTAAACCAAGGCAAGTCTTTTGAAGATGTTGAAAGTGATATTACTAATCTTGCCACTGATATGGGTGTAAAAGTAAATGGTGTATTTACTCCCTTACGAGTTGCATTAACAAGTACAACAGTATCATTACCTATGAGTGATACATATAAACTTCTTGGAAAAGAAGAAAGTTTCAAACGAATTGAAAAAGCATTAGAAATGTTAAAGAAAGAGGTAGAATAAAATGGGCGAAGTAACAATGGATAAGATCGTATCATTATGTAAGAGAAGAGGATTTATTTTTCAATCTAGTGAAATATATGGTGGATTAAACGGTTCTTATGACTATGGACCAATGGGCGTTCAATTAAAGAATAATATCAGAGATTTCTGGTGGAAAGAAATGACGCAAATGCATGATGACATTGTTGGACTAGATTCATCAATTCTTATGGCTGCTAAAGTTTGGGAAGCATCAGGTCACGTTGGTAACTTCAGTGATCCTATGGTTGATTGTAAAGAATGTAAATCACGTTTTAGATCTGATCAAATTAATTTAGAAGCAGCCTGCCCAGTTTGTGGTAATAAAGGCACTTTTACAGAACCTAAAAACTTTAACCTAATGTTTGAAACACATATTGGTGCAAACAGTGATGATTCCTCAGTAATTTATTTAAGACCTGAAACAGCTCAAGGTATTTATGTTAACTTTAAAAATGTTGTAGCCTCTTCAAGAGTAAAAATTCCTTTTGGTATTGCTCAAATTGGTAAATCATTTAGAAATGAAATTACTACTAAAAATTTTATTTTCCGTTCTTGTGAATTTGAACAAATGGAAATGCAATTCTTCTGTAAACCTGGTGATGATGAGAAATGGTTCCCTTATTGGAGAGAACAGAGAATGGCCTTCTATGAGAAGATGGGTATTAGAGCCGATCATCTTAGATGGCACCAACATGGCCCAAAGGAATTAGCATTCTATGCTAAAGATGCTTATGATATTGAATTTTTGTTCCCAATGGGTTGGCAAGAATTAGAAGGTGTTCATAGCAGAACTGATTATGATTTAACTCAGCATACAAAATTCAGTGGTAAACAACAAGATTATTTAGATGCTGTAACACAGGAAAGATATATTCCTTATGTAGTTGAAACTTCAGCTGGTCTAACAAGAAACGTATTAATGGCATTATCTGATGCCTATGATGAAGAAGTTTTAGAAGGCGGAGAAATCAGAACTGTTCTTCATTTTCACCCAAAACTAGCTCCGGTTACAGTTGCAGTTCTTCCACTTGTTAAAAAAGATGGTATTTCAGAAATAGCTAAAGAATTAGAAGAAACCTTAAGAGAGCACTATACAACTTTTTATGATCAAGGTGGTGCTATTGGCCGTCGTTACAGAAGAATGGATGAAGTTGGTACTCCCTATTGTGTAACAATTGATTATGATACTAAAGAAGATAATTCAGTAACTCTACGTTTTAGAGATTCTATGGACCAAGTTAGAATTCCAATGAGTGAATTAGTAACAACTATTGATAAAGCAACTAAAGAATACAAAAGGAAGTAATTATGAATAGTGGTTTACAAACTTTAATAGATAGAGGATTTGTTAAGTCCTGTACTAATTTAGAAGGTCTTAGTGATCTAATGGACAAAGAACCTATAACTTTTTATGTTGGGGTCGATCCAACAGGTAAGTCAGTTCATGTTGGTCACATGGTTCCTTTTTTTGCAATGCACCATTTACAACTAGCTGGTAATAAACCTATTGCTTTAGTTGGTGGTGGAACAGGTATGATAGGGGATCCTTCTGGTAAAACAGAAATGAGACAGATGTTGACACCTGA
>JAENWY010000303.1 GCA_016649775.1 Spirochaetaceae bacterium | reverse complement strand
TTTTAGTAATTTGATACGTATTTATTTGAGACTCAATTCACTTTATATGTGATTTCAATAGTATAATATGTTAAAAAGTATTAGTAATTTAAAAGGAACAAGGTAGATATTATGAGAGAATTTTACTTATTTTCTCAAGTAGAGAGAAGAACTATAGAAAGAATTAAAACACCCTTACTAATTTATCAAGTAATTGAAGATCAAATTACTTTGTTATTGTTGAGTGATGGTACCGCTTCTTTATTCAATAAAACCAGAGAAGAATTTTATCAATTTTTTAAAAATGAAAAAGAAAAGATAGTAATTTCAAAAGAAAGACAATCTTTTTTTCAAATGCTCATCCATGCTTCGAATAACATAGGTACTACTTTTTCTATCGATTTTTCAGTAATTTTAAATAATAATGAAACTCTAAAAATTAAAGCAACTATAGAAGCTGAAAAAACAGAAAATGGAATTATTCTATGCTACACATCTTTTTTTAAATTAGGTGAAGAGAAAAATAATGAACAAAGTATAAACCTCAATATTGAAGAAACAGAAAAAACTAAAATAGGAAAAACCTATTTATCAGCTTTTCAAAAAACCTTTCTTAATAATAGGTTTTTTTATTGGATTTATGATATTAAACATAAACAACTCATAAATGGTAATTGCTTTGAAGGTCTTGCAGATACCTTAGAAATTTCCCAAAATTATCCTCAAATTTTATTTGATTTAAAAATTATCGCAGATGAAGATCAAACGAAATATCTCGAACTATTAAATAGATCTATCAGCGGAGAACTAATGGTTGAAGGTAATATTAAAATTTATAATTCCAAATTCAATGAATATTTTCTTCAGCATGTTCTCTTCCAATCTATTCTTGATACAAATGGAGAAGTTGCACTTAGTATAGGAACCAGTGAAAGATTATCTTCTTATAATGAATTCAATACTAATACGAGAAAGATATTATATGAAAATGGATTAATCACCTGGAGTTATTTAATTAAGGAAAAAAAATATAGCTTTGATAAACTGATAGAAGGATCTACAGAAGCAGTTGAAAATGTGGGTCTTATTTTGGATGCAATTAATATTGGTTCGATTAATATGAACATCGATAATATTTTAGATGAAAACAACTCTTCCTATCAACTTGTAAAATTAACAGATAGAACAGGCAATTTGAAAGTATTTGAAATCAATACTTCCATAATTAGAGATAAATTTCTAGTCCCTTATAGCATAATTGCAATTGCAAGAGATGTTACTAAATTCCATAGAAAAGAAAAAGACTATATTGAAAAATTAGAAAAGGCTAATGTTAATAAATCAAATTTCTTATCTCGATTATCTCATGATCTTAGAACTCCACTAGGAGCTATTACAAGTCTTGCAACTTTCGGATTAGAAGAATCAAAAGAAGCAGGAAGTAAAGAATATTTTTCAAAAATAAATGAAAATAGTGAATATGTTCTTTCCTTTATATCTGACATCCTCGAAACAAGATTAATTGAAAAAGATAATTTCAAAATAGATAATAAAGTCCTTAGCTTATCAGATTTCTTTAAACACATATATTCTATTATGGAAATAAGAACAAATGAAAAAAATATTACATTATATTTTAATCCAGAAATTTTTACCAATGAATTATATTTATATTGTGATAAACGAAAACTCAAACAAGTAACAATTAATCTTCTATCAAATGCAGTAAAATACACACAATATGGTGGTAGAATTACATTAGATGTTAAAAAGAGCTTTGTAGACAATGTCGTAAAACTTGTATTCATATTAAGTGATAATGGTATTGGGATGAGTAAAGAATTCCAACAACAAATGTACACTCAATATACTCAAGAACATAATAGACTATCTTTTGAAGAAGAAGGTACAGGTATAGGATTAAGTATTGTTAAAAAGATAATGGACAACATAGTTGGTGGAGAACTTTTATGTGAATCTGAATTAGGAAAAGGTACAACCTTCACTGTAAAATTTACTTCATATATTGCAACAAAAGAACAAATAAATTCATCATCATGCAGTATTAATACTAAAGATTTAAACTCATTGAAAAATAAAAACATTTTACTATGTGAAGATAAAGCTATTAATGTAATGATAGTTGAAAAGATATTATCATCAATCGGAATAAATCTTGATATTGCAGAGAATGGTAAAATAGGTTTAGAAAAAATCAAAAATAATTCCTATGATGCAATTTTAATGGATATTAGAATGCCTGAAATGGATGGACTAACAGCAGCAAAGGAAGTAAGAAAGTTTAACAAAGAAATACCTATTATTGCACTTTCGGCTAATGCCTATTCTGAAGATATTAAAAAATCAATCGAAAGTGGAATGAATGCTCACATTGCTAAACCAATTAATAGAGAAGAATTATTTACTACACTTTGTAAATATATTAACTA
>JAENWY010000176.1 GCA_016649775.1 Spirochaetaceae bacterium | reverse complement strand
TTCTAGATAAGCACTTTGAAGGCATTATAGCTAATGCAACCTATGATATTTCTGCAGGAAAAATAGAAGGAATTAACAACAAAATCAAAACTATCAAGCGCCAAGGTTATGTAAGAAATCCATCCGCACATAAAATCCTTAAAAACCCACAAACTTTATGATTGAGCCTTAAAAAAGAGCAATTTTTAAATTGCTCTTTTTTAATGAAGTCTATTCTGTTGGTTTGCTTGTCATAAAAGCATTCCATACAACTTCTTTTGGAGGATCTGCTACGACGCTTACCATCTCTTCTTTTACCGGATGAGGGAAAGAAATTGATCTAGCATGTAATGAAATACCACCATCTTTATTAGATCTCTTTGCACCATATTTTAAATCACCCTTAACATGAACATTAATAGCTGCTAGTTGAGCTCTAATTTGATGATGTCTTCCTGTTAATAAATCAATTTCTACAAGGAAAAAACTCTTTGAAGCTGCTAAAAGTTTATAATCTAGCTTAGCAAGTTTACTGCCTGGTTTTTCTATTGGTGTTGCAAAACTTTTATTTTTCTTTGCATCTCTAAGTATATAGTGAACAAGAGTTCCCTCTTTTTTTTCAGGTGCATTATCAGTAATTGCCCAATAAATTTTTTTAACATCACCTTTTCTGAAAGTTTCACACAATCTCTTAAGTGCTTTTTCAGTTTTGGCATAAACAACAATTCCACTAGTTGGGCGATCAATACGATGAGGAATGCCTAAATAAACATTACCGGGTTTATTATATTTCTCTTTTAAATACTTTTTAACATCATCTACAAGAGTTAAATCTCCAGTAATATCACCTTGAACTAATTCTCCAGGTAATTTATTGATAATAATGATATGATTATCTTCATAGACAACACGATCTTTTATTGGTTGAAATTCCATCTATTCTTCCTCGTTCTCTTCATCAAAGAGATCTTTTTCATTTTGCTTCTTAATTTCTTTTACAGGTCTCATTTTTAATGAGCTTATAGCTTTAACAGTTAATCTATTACCTTTAGTAAAGGCGCCCTTAACTAAATAATCACTTAAATAGAAGCACTCTTCTTTTATTCTTAAACCAGATTTTGGTTTATAAACAACTCTAATTTCAGCGTTTTCTACAATTGAAAGCTTAACAACTTTATAGGTTTCACTATCTGGTAGTAAACAATATTCTTTATTAAGTTGCCCACTTTTTATCTTAAAACGCTTAATAAATAAATATTTGTAAGTCTTTTGTTGCATTATAAGAGAAAAAGTTACTTTTTCAAGCTCATCTTTTTCTGCATATCCACAATATAATAAACCTTTTCCAACATATTCTTTTTCAGGATTCATCAAGAATCTATAATTACCAGCTTTGGTGATAACTACTACTTTATCAAAAATACTAATATTTAATATTTTTGTGCCATCTTTTATATTATATCCTAAATATCCATTATCACTATTGTATTGTAATTCTTTATCCCTTTGAGCTACATCTTTAACATTAACTTTGTCAATATTCATAATTATAGTTTTTCTATCTAGCCTATCTTTAGGAATTAGTTTTCTAATTTCACTAATATAACCAATAGAATATTCAACAATATTATTTAGTCTAGTTTGACACAATTCAAGGGCAGCATTAATTGCATCAATTTCCATTTCATTTTTATTTATATCAAACAAACTAATTCTTCTAATAGGTATTTTCAATAGTCTATCAACATCATCCTTAGTTACAGGACGAAGAAGTTGATCTACAAAATCATCAAAACCGTTAACAACAGATTTAATAACACCTTCAGAAGTCTTCTGTTTCTCAATTTTCTTATAAATACGTTCTTCAATGAAAATACGCTCTAAAGTTCTCATTTGAAGTTTATCATATAATTGTTCTTTCTCAAGTTCTAATTCTCTTGTTAAGATTTCAACTAAATGATGTGCATGATATTTTACAATGTCACAAATACCCATAATTGTTGGGATATTATCTCTAATTACAAGGGGATTACAAGATATCTTTCTTTCGCAGTCAGTATAAGCATATAAAGCTTTAACAATATCTTCACTGTATGATCCACGAGCTAGATTAATTTCTATACTTACATTTTCAGCTGTATAATCATTAATTGAGGATACTTTTAATCTACCTTTTTTTGCAGCATCATCAATAGTTGTTATCAATCTTTCACTTGTAACACCATAAGGCAATTCTTTAACAATAATTCTCTTAGGATCACTTATATCAAGTTTAGCCCTAACTACAATAGAACCACGACCATCATCATAATCTGTTACATCAGCAAAACCACCACCTAAAAAATCAGGTAAAATTTCAAATGCTTGACCTTTTAACTCTTTTTCCATTCCAGCTAGTACTTCACCAACGTTATGAGAGAATATAGTTGTTGCCATACCAACAGCAATACCATTAACGCCTTGAATAACAACTAGCGGTATTTTTGCTGGAAATACGGAAGGTTCTCTATGTCTACCATCATAGGAATCGGCATACTCTGTTAACTCAGGATTATATAGTACCTTTTTAGCAAAAGGCAAGATTCTACATTCAATATATCTTGAGGCAGCAGCTCTATCACCTGTTAAGGAGTTACCAAAGTTACCTTGCTTTTCGATTAATAAATCAAAGTTAGCAAGATTAACTAAAGCTTCATAAATTGAAGAATCACCATGTGGGTGATATCTCATAGACCAACCTACAACATTAGCAACCTTATGAAATTTTCCATCATCCATTTCAAACAAGGAATGAATGATTCTTCTCTGTACTGGTTTAAACCCATCTTGCAAATCTGCAATTGCTCTCTCTTTAATAACGTAAGAGGCATATTCTAAAAAATTCTTTCTAAATATTTTTTCTACTTGAGCCATTAAATTAAATTCTCCATAATAAAATCTCTACGAGTTGGAGTATTCTCTCCCTCATAAAATTTAACAGCACTTTGAGCAGATGAAAGAGATGAAATATTTACAGGTTCTAATTTCATTTCTTCTCCAATAAAATATCCAAATTCTTTTGGATCAATTTCGCCAAGCCCTTTAAATCGGGTAACTTCGGCTCCTTTTATTTGCGCGAGTAGATTATCTCTATCTGTTTCATTATAACAATAAGCTGTTTGCTTTTTATTTCTAACCCTAAATAAGGGAGTTTCTAATATATAGAGTCTTCCAGCAAGTACTAACTCTTCAAAGTATGTTAAAAAATATGTCATTAAAAGATTTCTAATATGGAAACCATCATTATCAGCATCAGTTGCAATAATTACTTTTCCATATCTTAAACCTTCAAGGCTATCTTCAATACCCAAAGCTTTCATCATATTATATAGTTCTGCATTTTTATAAATTTCTGCTTTACTCTTATTATAAACATTTAAAATTTTACCTCTAAGAGAAAATACAGCTTGAGTGTGTACATCACGAGTTTTAGTAATAGACCCTGAAGCACTATCACCTTCTGTTAAAAAAATTACAGAATTTTCACATTCATCTTGGTGAGAAGAACTCTGCCCTAAATGATATCTACAATCTTTAAGTTTCGGAATATTTAGTGATACTCTCTTTGCAGAGCTTTTTGCATTCTTTCTAACATCAGATAACTCTTTTCTAAGTTTTTCATTATGAGTAATCTTTGCTGATAATTTATCAGCACCCTCAGGATTCTTTAATAAATAATCAATTAATCCTGTTTTAACCTCTTGAACAACCCAAGAACGAATTTCAGTATTACCCAATTTGTTTTTAGTTTGACTTTCAAATACTGGATTTTCAATTTTTATAGAAATTGCACCAATAATACCTTCTCTTACATCTTGAGAAGACCAACTCTTTTTGAAATGTTCATTTACTGCTTTTAAGATACCTTCCTTAAAAGCTGATAAATGAGTACCACCATCTTGAGTATGTTGACCATTAACATAAGAATAATAAGTTTCACCATAATTTGATGCGATGTGAGTTAAAGCAAACTCTAGAAATTCTCCTCTATAGTGTACAAGAGGATACATTTCATCACCTTCAACAGCTTTATCAAGAAGGTCTAATAGCCCTCTAGCCGATTTATAATTCTTTCCATTATATTTAAGAGTTAATCCGGGATTTAAATAAGCATAGTTCCAGAGTCTGGCATCTATGAAATCTTCAATATAACTATACTTTTTGAATATTTCTTCATCAGGAATAAATTCAACATAAGTTCCATCTAATTGAGTTTTATCAGTGCCTTTCTTTGTATCTATTAATTTACCTTGTGAAAAAGTAGCACTTACAAACTTTCCTTCTCTGTAACTTATTACTAAAAAATGGGAAGATAATGCATTAACAGCCTTTGTACCAACACCGTTTAGTCCGACGGATCTATGAAATACCTCATTAGTATATTTCGCTCCTGTGTTTATTTTTGATACACATTCAATTACTTTACCTAAAGGTATACCACGGCCGTAGTCTCTGACGCTAACGGTCTTATCATTTAAGGTTATTTCTATTTTATTTCCGCAATTTTCATTGAACTCATCGATACTATTATCAATGACTTCTTTGAAAAGGACATATATACCATCATTCTGGTTTGATCCATTACCTAATCTACCAATGTACATACCAGAACGAAGTCTGATGTGTTCAAGGGCTGAAAGAGTTTGGATTTGATTTTCATCATATTTATTTTTAGCCATATTTTTCATTATACTATTTAATACAATATCTTTCAAATACTTAAGATATAGTATTTTTTTAATCTATCTAGAATTATATGAATT
>JAENWY010000257.1 GCA_016649775.1 Spirochaetaceae bacterium | reverse complement strand
TTTAAAACTTATATGAAAGACATTGAATTTAAGGGTGATGTTTATTACAAATGGAATGTAGAACCTAACAAAAATCAGAATTCAAGCCAATTTCTACAAGAATTAATCACTAAATTGCTATTTAAAAATGAAGTTTTAGTATTACCTATTGGCAATCAACTCATAATTGCAGATTCATTTTACCAAGAAGAATTTGCAATAAAAGAGAATACATTTACCAGTGTTACGAGAGGTACTAAAAGTTTTTATGATACTTTTAATATGGGTGATGTTTACTATTATAAATTAGGCAATACAGATATACGAGCGTTATTAAGCAATCTAGTAAGTGGTTATAATGACTTGTTGAATATGTCAATTGGTAAATATAATCGTAGTGGTGGGCGTAAGGGCATACTTGATATTGATGCACAGGCTAGTAATAATAAAGAATTTCAAAATAAACTTGATATTTTAATGAATACAAGATTTAAAAAATACTTTGAAGCCGAAAACGCAGTATTGCCCTTAGAGAAAGGGTTTAAGTATGATGAAAAAGGCGGAGAAGGTAGCAAAAAATCAACTAGTGAAATTGCAGATATTGCAATTATAACAAAAGAGATATTTGAAAGAGTTGCACAAGGTTTTAAAATACCACCTGCACTTTTAAGGGGCGATATAGCGGATATAGGAGCAACAACAACAAATTTTTTAACATTTTGCGTGGATCCTTTAGCGGATATGATAGGCGAAGAAAACATTAGAAAGAACTACGGTAAAGTTGATTTCCTGGCAGGCAATTATATGCGAGTTGATACGACAACAATTAAACATATTGATTTATTTAGTATATCGGAAGCGTTTGATAAGCTTATTGCTAGTGGAGGATATAGTATAGATGAACTAAGAGTAAAGGCGGGCGATGTGGCATTGGGTACAGATTATAGCGAACAACATTTTATTACTAAAAACTATCAAAAAATAGAAACTTTAGGGAATGAAACCACAACAACTACAGTTACAAAATAATAGTGAGAGGAGGTGAAAATAATGGCAAAAGCAAAAACAAATTTTATAATTAAACAAGCAGCAACACCAGGAAGTATTGATTTATATATATATGATGACATTGAAGGCGATGGCATGTCTTGGATGACTGGAGAAACTATTGAAAGTGAAACCTCTGCAAACTATATTAAAGGTCAACTTGAAAATGCTAAAGACGTAACACAAATAAATATATATATTAACTCTTACGGTGGTGAAGTTAAAGAAGGACTAGGAATTTATAATCTTTTAAAAAGGCATGCAGCACAAAAGATAGTATACATTGATGGCTTTGCTTGTAGTGTAGCGAGCGTAATAGCTATGGCGGGCGATAAAGTAATAATGGGTACGAACACATTAATGATGATACATCATGCTTCAATGGGTTGTTATGGTAATGCGGAAGAACTTAGAAAAGCCGCAAATGATGTTGAAGTAATAGATAGTGCCAGCTGTTCAAGCTATCTCCAAAAGGGTGGTGATAAATTAACCACTGAAAATTTGACAACATTGCTTGATGGACAGACTTGGCTCAATGCAGAACAATGTTTACAGTATGGGTTATGTGATGAAATAACAGGCCAAGAAGATAAAACAATTGCAGCAGCTAAACAAAGATTTAAAACGGCTATGAAATTTGAAATAGAACAACATGAGCCAACTATAAAGGTTCCAGAAGAACTGATAGTACAAAAGACTAACTTTGAAAAATTAATGATGGCTTTTAAAAATAAAAATACGGAGGTATAAATATTATGACAATCAAAAACAAAGATTTAGTACAACAAAAATTAAAAGAAGAGTTAGCGGTGGCTATGAAATCCACAGATGAAAACGCTATTGCAATGGCCCTTGCTTCATTTGCAGAAGGCGTTCAGCAAAGTGTAATGGAAGAATTTAAAGCATATCAACAAACTGCAGACGCCAGCATTTTAGCTAAACGAGGAGTACACCAGTTAACAGCTACAGAGGATAAATTTTATCAGGGCATAATTAGTGCTATGAAAGATACTAATCCTAGACAAGCGTTCACAACAATAACTACTGCATATCCTGAAACTGTTATTGATAATGTAATAGCAGATATTAAAGAAACACATCCACTACTTGCTGCAATCAATTTTACAAATACAACTGTATTAACTAAAATGATTGTAAATAAGCAAGGTGCACAACTCGCAGTATGGGGCGCACTTAACACAGCAATCACAGAGGAATTAATCGGAGCAATTGGAGAAATCGATCTAACACTTTGTAAATTATCCGCATTTATGCCTATATCAAAAGATATGTTAGCAGTTGGTCCAGCTTGGATTGATGCTTATGTAAGAGGAGTATTATCCGAAGCAATTGCACTTGCAACAGAAACTGCAATAATTACAGGCACTGGAAAGGATATGCCAATTGGGATGGACAGAAATGTGGCTGATGATGTAACTGTTACTGCTGGTGTATATCCACAAAAGACACCACTTGTTATAACAGATTTAGAGGTAGGCACTTACGGTGCAATATTAGCTAAGTTAAGCAAAGCACCTAATAATAAAACTAGGGTGATTAATAATGTTGTATTAATTGTAAACCCTGCTGATTATTTTACAAAAGTAATGCCTGCAACAACAATAAGAGGGATAGATGGTACTTACACACATGATATATTCCCATTCCCAACTACGCCTATTCAATCTAGTGCAGTTGCAGAAGGTAGCGCAATTATAGGACTTGCAAGTAAGTATTTTATGGGTATTGGTGCAGGAACTGCAGGTGGTAAAATTGAGTACTCAGACGAGAATAAATTTTTAGAAGATCAAAGAGTTTATTTAACTAAATTATATGGTAATGGTAAAGCATTAGACGATAATGCGTTTATATTACTAGATATATCTAACCTTACACCAGCACAATTAAAAGTGGAAATTATAAACTATGAACAATCTCTAAAATTACTTACAGTTACTTCTACAGTATCGTCTACAGTAATTGGTAAAACAATTATAGCAGTTGCACAATCTCT
>JAENWY010000372.1 GCA_016649775.1 Spirochaetaceae bacterium | reverse complement strand
TTCCATTGCTTTATAATCTTTAACAACTCTGCAAAATCTTTTATCAAACAACTCAGGATTTGAAAGATAAATAGCACAGCACAAATCCCAATTTATAAAACTATCATTATCTCCATAGTAAGGAACTATTTTCAAATAATCTAACCATTCATCAATATATGTCATTATATAATTAGAATAGTTTGAATTAATTTTTCTGATTTTATCTATTTCATTATTAGAATATTCTGATTGCACAGAACATTGGGTAGATAGCAATATTAACCTCTTACAGTTAAAAATAACACTTTGTGCTGATTTATAATCCACAGTGTAATTTAACTCTGTACAATTAGCACCATTAACCAACAAATTTCCAATCAATCATCCCATTGTTATGATATTCTTTACTTTATTGAAGAACTCAGATTCCTTGTTGAATGCCCCAGCTATATTATTTAGAGAACCTATAGCAATAAAAAACAAATAGTTTCTTTTAAAAACTTACAAGAAAAATACAAAATAGCTAGATGTTATTTTGAACCTAATAGGTCTGAATTATCTAAGGAACAATTAGCATTAGGCATTCGCCAAGCTCAATATATTAGGAAAAGATATACCGTTTTTGAATTATTATATTAAACAGGACTTCTTGATAATGGTATTAATACAATAGTATATACAGATAAATATTTCACTGAATTTTAATAATTTTTTCTTAATTCTAAAATAATTAATTACGCTCTTAATAATCATTAAAGAATTCAAAGCTTTAACTAATCAACAAATTCCTTATAATAGGCACTAAATGTTTTTGGGTAATTTTGCCTTTTGCAATGTATTTTATAGATAGCTTTTCTTACCTTGCGAGTTTCAGCTACTTTATCAGGAGCTATTGTTTTTTCTGCAATAACGAGTAGATCTTCCAATCCAATTACCAAAATAGATGAACATATATCAATTTCTTCACAGGCTATTCTAGCAGCTCTATCATTTGTACTAAAATAATTAATGTTATTTGCGATAGCAAAGGCAATTGAATGTAGCTCAACCTGATTTTTTCTTGGATTCTTGGTTTTTAATAGATCAAACTCAGAGAGTATCTCTAAATAAGATGAATAAACTGGATCAAATTGGGGATCGTCTACAATTGTAATTTGTCCTTTCGTTATCAAATCATCTATGTATTTCTTTGAATCTAAATCACTTCAAATTTCATTGTAAACAACTTTATGAATATAAATATCATCAAAGTATTCAATGCAAGAATCTAAAAAAATTTCCTTTCTTTTTTTAATATTGCAAGAATTATCATCTTCAACACCTAGCATAAAAATACAAGCATCAATAATAATTTTAGTTTTTTACTAGGAAGATTTTTCAATATTTTTCTTTCCTAGAATTTATAAAAACATCATCATCATCATCATCTTGATTTTCTGAAAGGATTTCATCAATTAAATGTTGAGGATATTGAAGATTTTTTAATATTGAAAGATATTCATCTAATGTAATTATTGAGTCATTAAATAATCTCTTTGCTATATGAAGACTTGAATCCGTTATATAATCATTCTTTTTAGTTAATAATTCAGAAAACAAAACA
>JAENWY010000179.1 GCA_016649775.1 Spirochaetaceae bacterium | reverse complement strand
GATGCTATGGTTAATCTTTTGACACAAAGTTTGCCTCAAGTATTTTCAAATACTTTGCATATGGTTGGTGTTTTTGTCGTAATGTTAATTTTGAGCTGGGAAATGGCTATTGTTGTATTATTAACACTTGGTGTTATGCTTATAGTAATTAAGCTATTAGGTTCCTCTTTAAGTAATTATTTTTCAAAACAACAGTCCTCTCTTGGAAAAGTAAATGGTTATATTGAAGAGGTTACTTCTGGAATTAAAACTGTAAAAGTTTTTAATAGAGAGGAAAGTTCTAAAAAAGCATTTAATAAATCGAATGAAGAGTTGTGCATAAATACAACTAAAGCTAATAGTTTTTCAAATATATTTATGCCTACTTTACAAGGTTTAGATTATATTCAATATGTAATTTTAGCAATTGTTGGTGGTATATTAGGTGTTAATGTAATGTTGTGTATCACCCTTGGTATAATAGTAAGTTTCTTACAATTATCAAGAAATCTTACAGACCCTTTTGCGAGATTAGGTCAACAAGTTAATGCCGTTGTACAAGCAATAGCTGGTGCCGAGAGAGTATTTGAATTAATCGATGAAAAGGTTGAAGAAGATAATGGTAGTGTAGTTCTTGTAAATGTTTGCATCGATGAAAGGGGAAGCATAGTACAAAATGAAAAATGCACAGACAATTGGGCCTGGAAGAGAGACAATAAATTGATTCTTCTTCAAGGTGCTGTTCAGTTAAAGAATCTGGATTTTTCATATCGTGAAGAAACTCAAATCCTTCATGATATAAATGTTTATGCACATAAAGGTCAAACAGTAGCCTTTGTAGGATCAACCGGAGACGGGAAAACAACTATTACAAATCTAATAAACCGTTTCTATGATATTGAATATGGTTAAATCTTATATGATGGAATTAATATTAAAGATATAAAGAAAGATTCACTTATAAGAAGTTTGGGAATGGTATTACAAGATACTAGTTTGTTTAGTGGTACTATAAAAGAAAATATTAAGTTTGGTAAATTAGATGCTAGTGATGAAGAGGTAGTAACTTAGGCGAAATTGGCTAATGCGGATTTCTTTATATCTCTACTCACTGATGTTTATGATACATTCTTAAATGGTGAAGATAATTTGTTATCAGTAGGGCAGAGATAATTGTTATCAATTGCCAGAGCCGCTATTGCTAATCCACCTGTTATGATTTTAGATGAGGCTACAAGTAGTATTGATACTAGAACAGAGTCGCATGTTCAAATAGGTATGGATAGATTAATGAAGGGTAAAACTGTATTTATAATTACACATAGATTATCAACGATTAGAAATTGTGATGTGATTATGGAAAATGGTAGAATCATTGAAAGAGGATCTCATGAAGAGCTATTAACGGCTAAGGGGTCTTACTACAATTTGTATA
The DNA here is from genome assembly GCA_016649775.1 of Spirochaetaceae bacterium. Taxonomy (GTDB): domain Bacteria; phylum Spirochaetota; class Spirochaetia; order Sphaerochaetales; family Sphaerochaetaceae; genus Pleomorphochaeta. The sequence goes on along the minus strand of JAENWY010000179.1, from coordinate 3,337 downwards.
CAGGAAAACAACAGTTAGCTTAAATATTATAGTTATTCAATATATTTTTAACATTCAACCAACTAATAATGTATTTATTCAAATTAAAATTTTATTTTTGTTGGTTGATGTTATTTTTAAGAAAAGAATCTAAATAATATTGACACGCTAACCCTTATTGATACATAATATCAATAGTTAAAAAATATTTATAAGGAGCTGATATGGAAAGAAGACAAACTGTACAACGAAGTTTAGTATTGAGTACTGTAATTGATGTTTGTAATCATCCTACAGCTCAAGCGGTATACGATGAAGTTAATAAAATATATCCTAGTATTGGAAAAGCAACTGTATATCGTAACTTGTGTTTATTAGTTGATGAGGTGAAATTAAAGAAAGTTGTTGCTATTGAAGGTCCTGTTCATTATGATAGCACTCTTTCTACGCATAGCCATTTGGAATGCAGAATTTGCAAAAAAATAGTTGATGTTGATATTTCTTTTAAAGATGAATTTTACGATGGAGTTAAAGTTGAAACAGGCTTTAGTGAAATTGATCGTAATTTAATATTAAGTGGGCTTTGTCCACAATGCAAGGAAACCGTTTTAAACGGAGAAGGAGTTAAATGATGGAATTAAAAGGTTCAAAAACAGAACAAAATCTACAAGATGCATTTGCTGGTGAATCAAAAGCACGTAACAAATACACTTACTACGCATCAAAAGCAAGAAAAGATGGTTATGTACAAATTGCTAATATTTTCGAAGAAACTGCAGATAATGAAAAAGAACATGCTAAACTTTGGTTCAAACTTTTACAAGAGAATGGTGAAATTGCTGATACTTTAATAAATTTAGGTGAGGCAGCAAGTGGGGAACATTATGAACACACTATAATGTATCCAACAATGGCTAAAGAAGCTGCTGAAGAAGGCTTCAAAAAAATTGCAAAACTATTTGAATTAGTAGCTACGGTTGAGAAAGAACATGAAGCTAGATACAACAATTTAGCTGGTAACCTTGACAAGGGAATTGTATTCTCACGTGATGGTGAAATGGTTTGGAAATGCTCTAACTGTGGTTATATACATATTGGTAAATCTGCTCCTTCTATGTGTCCAGTTTGTGCTCATCCAAAAGATTATTTTGAACTACAATCAAAAAATTATTAAGAATTAATCTTTAGGGATTATAAATAATAATAATAGCCACTAGCGAAAGTTAGTGGTTTAAATTTGTCAAAATTAAACCTCTAAATATTATAGATTTCATATTTGGCGGTTTTGTGATATCCATTGGATTAATAATGCTAGTAAAATACCTATAATTGACGGTATAATTTTACTATAAAATTTATGTAAGGGAGAAGTGTAATGGAAAAATACCTTTCAATGATTGAATCAAAAGTCTCAGGAGATTATGTAAGTCCTTTATATCCTAAAACAGGTGAAGATGTAAAAATATCAATTAGAACTACTGGTAGCGTTAGTTCAGTTACTTTATTTATCACTGTAAATGGTGAAGAAAATAGAATAGCTTGCCAGATTAAGAATGATTTTGGCTCTGCAATTACTCAATTAAAAAATGGATCAAGTAGTTTATATTATTTTTCTCTAATAATTGATAATAGATATTATTATTATTCTAACATTGGATTAACTGCCTACGTACCAGCCTATAGAGCTTATTTTGAAATTACTCCAGATATTATGCCTGCTTCTTGGATTAGTAGTGCTAATTGTTATCAAATCTTTCCTGATAGATTTAAAAATGGTAATCCTGCTATTGATGTTAAGGATGGTCAATATCAATTTGATGGTGGAATTGTTAAACACATGAATTTTACAGATAAACCCTTATCTTTTGAAGAGGGTAAATGTTTAGATTTCTTTGGTGGTGATTTTCAAGGAATAATTGATAGTATTGATTATTTTAAAACATTAAATATTAACACCTTGTATTTAAATCCAATTGGAGTTAGTTTTACAACCCATCGTTATGATTGTTGCGATTTTTTTCACATAGATCCTAAACTAGGTGGTGATGATAAATTTATTGATATGGTTAATGCTCTGCACGATAATGGAATTAAAATTATTGTAGATATTTCAATTAATCATACAGGAACAAATCACCCATGGTTTATAAAAGCCAATGAAGACTCTAATAATAAAGAAACTTCCTATTATTATATTGATAAAGATGGAAGAGTTGCTTTTTGGGAAGATGTTCCTACTCTACCACAATTAAACTACAGCAATAAAGAATTATGTAATATTATATATAATAATAAAGATAGTGTTTTAAGAAAGTTCTTGAATCCTCCTTTTAATCAGGATGGATGGAGATTAGATGTTGCTAATGTAGTGGGTAGAAGAGGCAGCGATCAATTAACTCATGAAATATGGAGAGATGTTAGAAAAGCTGTTAAAGAAGAAAAATCTGATGCATATCTTGTTGGAGAATGTTGGAATGATGCTAATCCTTATTTGCAAGGAGATGAATGGGATGCTAGTATGAATTACATAGGTTGTGGGAGACCTATTAGAAGGTGGATGGGCGAGAGAGATAGATTTAATTTGGATGGATGGGGACAAAATCCTACCGCTGATATACCTTTTACTGGAAGTGAAATGAAAGGTGCTATTAAATCACAACTTGATGATATGAAAGGGCAAATGAGATATTTTCAAATGAATCTCGTTGATTCCCATGATACACCTCGTCTTCATAACAATAATTTGATAATGGATATAGATATTTATAATGGTGCCATGATGTTAATGTATTTACTACCAGGCATGCCAAGCCTCTATTATGGTGATGAAATAGGTCTTGATGGAAAGTTAAATTGTGTTGAAAATTGGAGATATCCTATGGAATGGGATTCTTCAAAATGGAATATGAACTTGTTTAATAACTTTAAAGCTCTTGGAAAATTAAGATTAGATTATAGTAATATTTTAGCAACAGGTACTTATGGTTTCTTAGATACTGATGATAATATGATGAGTTTTACGCGGTCTATGAAAAATAATACACTTCTATTAGTGCTAAATAGAGGCAAGAAAAGAGATATTAAATTAAATAGAGATTTTATGGTTGGTAATACAATAACTACTTTATTGGGTTATGGTAGTGCCTATTTAGAAGGCAATAGTATCATATGTAATCTTGAAAAAAATAAAAGTTTGATTTTACTATTAAAATAAGGTTTATTTTGTCAAAACAAGTGATTAACTAAATCGTTATGATTTTTTTAAAGACTTAATTTTTATTAATAAAATAGTTACCCATGTATTAACATCTCAATTTAAGAGCTTTAAAACATCAAAAATGAGTTTTATCCATCATCT
>JAENWY010000090.1 GCA_016649775.1 Spirochaetaceae bacterium | reverse complement strand
TAAATCAACCGGTGAATATGCATATTACGATTGCAATGAGGACATAGTTGATGTTCTTCATTATTGCTAAGCTCACCAGGTATAAGAAACATTTTTTATCTGATTTAGTTTCTTAAATTTCTGTATTTTAATTCAGTCTGCCAATATTATGTAATATAGTTCATTCAGGTCAACCTTTTTTTGATTTGTAGTAACTACAAAAATAGAGAGATTGCATCTTTGAGCCAAAAAAATGACTCATATAATATGGGCGATGTATTTTTCCGTTGTCCACATATACGAACCATTGTAATTTGAGTAACTTTTTTATTATTTCAACCTTTTCTACTATTTCATTAATGAAAATTCGTAAACAGTTTTGTAAGCGTATTCTTTATTAGCTTCAATTACACAAGAAGGGAAATTTGAATGATTCGGAGAATCAGGATAATATTGAGTTTCAAAAGCTATTCCACCATTTTTAGTATATTCAATATTACTTTTACCACAACTACCTGCTTCAAAAAAATTAGATGTATACATTTGAGCCGAGGGCATTGTTGTATAAACTTTCATAATTCTTTTTGATTCTAAATCTCTTATTTCAGCTCTATACTTAAGTGTGCCATCAGAATTAGGGAAACAGAAACAATGATCATAGCCACTTGGTGTTTGATTAATTCTCTCTCTAATTGTATGAAATTCATTAAAATCAAAAGGAGTTCCTTTTGATTTTATAATTTTACCAGTAGGAATTAATTCTTCATCAACTTCCACATAGCAATCACTTTCTATATAAACTTCTTCATCTAAAATTTTATTTGATAAATTGCCACTTAAATTGAAGTAACTATGATTTGTTAAATTCATAAGAGTTTTTTTATCTGACATAGCACTATAAGCGATTTCTACTCTACCATCACTAGTTAATGTATAAGTAACGCTAACTTCAACATTTCCAGGCCAGTTACCTTCGCCATCTTCACTGTTAATTGTTAATTTAACAGCAGGATTTATGCCTTCTTGTAATTCCATTTCCCAATTCTTAAAACAAAAACCAGCTGAAGCACTATGAAGAGTATTTAGACCATTATTTGTTTCTAATTGATAGTTAATACCTTCTAACTCAAAAGCTCCATTTTTTATTCTATTTGCAAAACGGCCAACACACATTCCATAATATGTAGTATTTTCTAGATATTCTTTTGCACTGTCATAACCAAGTACAACATCTTCTACTTCACCATCTTTATTTGGAACTTTTAAAGATCTAATAGTAGCACCAAGACTTATAACTTCTAATTCATACGGACCATTATTAAGTGTTGCACTTAAAACAAAATCTCCATTTTCTAGTGTATCAAAAATTTTTTCAATCATAATATCTATTCCTTCTCATGTTTTTAACAATATAGGAGATAGCTCTCGCCATCTCCTAATTTATTATTTAGTGTTTTTTTTATCTTCACTCTTAAGTACAGCCAAGAATGCTTCTTGAGGAATTTCAACGTTTCCAACCATTTTCATTCTCTTTTTACCTTCTTTTTGTTTTTCTAGTAATTTACGCTTTCTAGAAATATCACCACCATAACATTTCGCAGTAACATCCTTTCTATAAGCATTAATAGTTTCTCTAGAAACAATTGTACCACCAATTGCTGCTTGGATTGCTATTTTATACTGTTGTCTATGAATTTCATTTTTTAATCTTTCACAAACAATTTTACCACGGGAAGCAGCATTTTCTTTAAATACTAGTTGGGATAAAGCATCTACTTGATCTCCATTAACTAGAATATCAAGTCTTGCTAAATTGGTTTTCTTATAACCAATAACAGTATAATCAAATGAAGCATATCCTCGTGAGATAGATTTTAATCTATCATAGAACTCAAATAATACTTCTGCTAATGGCATTTCATATTGTAGTTCAACTCTTTTTGCATCTAGATAATTCATATTAGTCTGAACACCACGTTTTTCCATACATAGTGACATAATTGGGCCTATAAATTCAGTAGGAGTCATAACATTAGCTTTAATATATGGTTCCTCACTATAGTCAACTAACATAGAATCTGGATATTCAAGAGGGTTATCAATTTCTATAATTTCATTATCTTTTCTCAAATGAACTTTATATTCTACAGAAGGGGAAGTAAAAACAATTGATAGATTAAACTCACGTTCAATACGTTCTTGAACAACCTCAAGATGCAATAGTCCAAGAAATCCACATCTAAAACCAAATCCAAGAGCAGCACTTGAGTCTTTTTCATAAACAAGAGATGCATCATTTAATTTTAGTCGTTCCATTGCAGCAACCAATTCTTCATAATCATTTGCATCAACGGGGTAAATAGAAGAGAAAACAACAGGTTGAACTTCTTTAAATCCAGACAAAGGAATTTTAGCGGGATTATCAACTCTAGTTACAGTATCACCTACTCCAATATCACTAACTTTTTTAATTCCAGCAATAAAATAACCTACATCACCTGCATGAAGAACATCCATTTGCGTAAAATTTAATTTAAAAACGCCTACCTCTTCAATAACGTAGTTAGCTTCGGCATGCATAAATCTAATTTCATCACCAGCTCTAAGACAACCATCAAAAATTCTACAGTGAACAAAAACACCCCTATAAGCATCATAGTGAGAGTCAAAAATAAGAGCTTTAAGGGGATCTTCATCCACACCTTCTGGTGGTGGAATAAATTTTATTATTTGTTCATATAACTTATCTACACCTTCTCCTGTTTTAGCACTTACTAAAACAGTCATATCAGGGTCTAATCCAAGTTCATTATCAATTTGTTCTAAACACATAGGAATATCTGCAGATGGCAAATCAATCTTGTTAATTACAGGAATAACTTCAAGATTGTGTTCCATTGCTAAATATAAGTTAGCTAAAGTCTGAGCCTCAACCCCCTGAGATGCATCAACTAAAAGAATAGCACCTTCACAAGAACTAATAGCACGAGATACTTCGTAGCTAAAATCAACGTGACCGGGAGTATCAACAAGATTTAACTTGTAAGTTTTTCCGTTCTTTGCTGTATATGGAATAGTAACAGCTTGGCTTTTAATTGTAATACCACGTTCCCTTTCAATATCCATATTGTCTAGTAATTGATTCTGAACAGGGCCTCTTTGTTTGCCAAGCTTTGCACCTTCGATAAATCGATCGGCCAAGGTAGATTTACCATGGTCGATATGTGCGATTATACAGAAGTTACGAGTCAGTGAGTAATCATTTTCCATTTTTAGTCCTTAAGGCTAAGTATGTTTTTAATAGGTTCAAAACCTAATAGTTCTCTAATTTCAGCATCATTAAGAGTTTCTTTTTCTACTAATCTGGAAGTTAATATTTCAAGCTGATCTCTATATTTTGTTAAAATAGTACTTGTTTCTTTTAAACAAGCATCAAGTATTTTTCTCATTTCTGAATCAATTATTCTTGCTGTTTCTTCACTGTAGTTCTTATGTTGTGCAATTTCACGACCAAGGAATAAAGGTTCATCTTCTTGTCCTAAGTTAATGAAACCTAAACTACTCATACCAAATTCAGTAACCATTCTCTTAGCTATATTAGTAGCTTGTTGAATATCATTGCTTGTTCCAGTAGTTGTTTCTCCATAAACGAGGTCTTCAGCGACATAGCCACCCATTGTGATTTTTATTCTATCCACTAATTTTGATCTATTTAGTGTATAAGCATCTTTTTCTGGTAAGGAAATAGTTAAACCTAAGGCTCTACCGTGTGGAATAATTGTAACTTTATGTAAAGGATCAACATTTTTAAGATGATAGTGTAATAATGTGTGACCTGCTTCATGATAAGCTGTTGCTTTCTTATCTTCTTCACTCATGAATTTACTTCCACGAGCAACACCAATCATTACTTTATCTCTAGCATTTTCAATATTATCCATTGATACTGTTTCTTTATTTTCTCTTGCAGCAAATAAAGCGGCTTCATTAATCATATTTGCAAGATCGGCACCACTTGATCCAGGAGTTGCTCTCGCAATTCTTGTTAAATCTACTCCAGATTCTAATCTTACTTTCTTACAGTGAATAGTTAAAATAGCTTCTCTTTCTTTAATATCTGGTAAATCAACTACTACCTGTCTATCAAAACGACCAGGACGTAATAATGCTTTATCTAAAACATCAGGACGGTTAGTTGCTGCCATAACAATTACATTTGAAGTACTATCAAAACCATCCATTTCAACAAGAATTTGGTTAAGAGTTTGTTCTCGTTCATCGTTTCCACCACCAACACCAGAACCACGAGATCTTCCAACTGCATCTAATTCATCAATAAAAATAATACAAGGAGCTGCTTTTCTTGCTTGTTCAAATAAATCTCTAACACGAGAAGCACCCATACCAACAAACATTTCAACAAAATCTGATCCACTTGTATGTAAGAAGGTAACACCAGATTCACCAGCTACAGCTTTAGCAAGTAAAGTTTTACCTGTTCCTGGAGGACCAACTAAAAGTGCACCTCTTGGTATTTTTGCTCCAACTTTTTCGAAACGTTCAGGATGTTTAAGAAAATCAACTACTTCGAGTAGTTCATTTTTAGCCTCAGCTTGTCCTGCAACATCATCAAATGTTGTACTATTCTCATCTGGTTTAAATTCTTTTGCTAAATTCTTTCCTAATCCACCTGTCAATTTACCACCCATTCCATTAGCTTGTTTATAAAGCATAACAGTAAATCCAATGAAAATTATCCAAGGAATCATCTGAAATATAATTGCCAGTAAAGAAATATTTTGTTCTGAACCAGTGACAATAACACCCTTTGCCATAAGGTCTGGCAATAAAGTATCATCAGTATAAGGAATACGACTACTCATTTTTATATCACTTGTTGATGTAAAAATGATCTTAGTATTTGCTTCAATATTTACATCTTTAACTTGTCCAGCTGTTACATATTGTTTAAATGTAGTATAAGGAACGGCTTGTACAGAGCCATTAACAGAAGTATCAAAAAATAAGATACCAAATACTAATAACATAAATACAAATATTCCGAGAGATAATTTATTTTTAGGGTTCTTTAATGGATTATTATTATTTCCACCACCTGAGGATGAACCACCACCTTTTAAGCCTTGCCAGAAGTCTTTAGGATCATCTTTTTTCTTATTAGGATCATCAGCTCTAAAAATAGACACTCTGTCCGCTTTAAAATTATTAAAACATTTCACTTTATATATCCTTATTTAAAATACTATATATTCTTACACTCTTTCCTACAAGAGTTTTTTTTATCCTTCTAGCAAGTCTATCTCTCCCACCTACGTGAGATGCAAAAACTGCTACAATTCCAGATTTATCCTCTAAAATATAAACTAATTTCCTTAGATTTTCATCTATTTTCCAAGAAGAAATTAATTTATTTATTAATATCTTACCACCATCAGTAATTAACTGATCTCCTGCTTTAATAGATCTAAAGACCAGAGGGAAGTGCAAATCCTCATCAGCTATTAATAGTTGTTTTTTACCTGCAACAGATAAAGAATCTATTTTTAGAGTTGAATAAGGAATATCAATATACCTATCACCTGATTCATTAATAATAAATGTAAAATTCATATCTATTAAAGATTTCTCAAAATAAACATTTTTATTAATATCTATTACTAAATCAAAACCATTAAATTTCTCTCTAATATTTTTCGTCGAACTCATTATTATTGAATCAATATGTTTTAACTGATTAATAGAAGGAAAGCAATAGGATTTTGTTAATTCTAACACAACATTATAACGTACAATTGTAACTTGATTACAGTAATACTCACAATTTACACTTTTTTTCTCTATTAAACCTTTTACTTTTTCATTAACTAATGTATTTAAACCCTCAATAAGTTCTGCATTTCTTAAAACAATAGATGGAGCTGATGGAAATACTTGGTGTATAAGAGGAACAATATTAGCCCTAATCTTATTTCTAAGATAATCTTCTTCACCATTAGTTGAATCTTCACTCCATGAGAAATTTTCTTTTATTAGAATATCACGAAGTTCCTGTTTTGAATATAAAAGAACAGGACGAATTACATCAACACCTTCTAATACAGTTACTGACTTAATACAAGATAATGACAAGGGTGAAGCACCATTAAATGTTCGCATTATCATAGTTTCTACTTGGTCATCACTATTATGAGCTGTGGCTAAGCTCTTAATATTGTTAGAAAAACAATATTCAAGCATTTTCTGATACCTTAAAACTCTTGCCGCATCTTCAATACCAGCTCCTCTAATTTTAGAAAGTTTTTCTATTTCACCATTATTACAATTAAGTTCAATATATTTAACTCCCAGTTTTTCACAATTATTTCTATTCAATACAGATTCAACATCAAGTTCACTTTCTGCTCTTAATTTATGATTTACATATAAAGCAACTAGATTACTAGGAATAATCTTTTTAGATAATAGATATAAAAGACATAAACTATCACTACCACCGGAAAAGGCTATAGCAATTTTATCAGTATTAATATTTTGATGCAATTGAAAAAAAGCTTCAAAATCTTTCATATATATTATCTTTTGATTATTCATTAAAACAAATATGAACAATATTTATTAATTCGTCAACTAATACAAAGAATTAACAAATAAATAGATACTTTTACATACTCTATTTATTTATAATGCTATTTTTTTTATTATATTTTTGTTTAACATCATCTAGAGGAACTGAAGAAATAATATCAATTAAAGCAGCGGCTGCTAAATCTATACCATTTTTAAAACCTTCAAAATCTTGTTCAACACCTAATACATGATTTACAACAGTAGTTCCTGTTTCAGGTCTTCCAATTCCTACATAAATTCTTATAAAATCAGTGTATCCATCAAGATTACTAATTAAACTTTTTAAACCATTATGTCCTGCAGATCCGCCACCTTTTTTTATTCGAATATTACCAACTGGCAAATCCATTTGATCGCAAACTACCACAAGACATTCTTTGTTAAAATCTTGTATATCTTTTATTATTTCGCCACTGTTATTCATATAGGTCAGTGGCTGGATAAGTAAAGCACTCTCATCATTAAGAATACATGAAGCACTCTTATATAAACGAAAACAGCGCTTAGTCAGTTTAATCTGACAAAACGCTGCTACTTTTTGTGTGACTAAAAAGCCACAATTATGACGAGTGTTACTATACTCTAGTCCAGGATTACCTAAACCAAGTATTACTTTCATAATTGAATTATTCCGTATCCGTACCATCAGTATTCTTTTCAGAAATAACTTCAGCAGGTGCATTTGCATCTTCAGTTTCTTCAACAACTTCAGCCTTAAGAGCTTTAACTGTTGCAACAGCTTCATTACCAGGTGTTAATACTAAAACATTCTCGTTAATAGTTAATTCAGCAACAGTGATATGACCGTTTATTCCAAGAGCTGAAACATCAACTCTAATTACTGAAGGTAAATCTTTAGGAAAACATTCAACTTCAATTTCATGAAGAACAATATCCAAGATACCACCACCTTGACGACAGCCAATTGGATTACCTTCAACAACAACTGGTACAGATGTATGAAGTTTTTCACCACGTATTACTTCATAGAAGTCAACGTGAAAAATTTTATCAACTAATAAATTCTCTTGGAAATTCTTTACTAGAACTTCTTTAGATTCTTCACCTTCAATATTTAATGTAATTAATGTTGATTCTGTTAATTTATTAACAGCTTTACCAAAATCACGTGCATCAATTACAATGTGTGTTGGTGTAATTTTGTGTCCGTATACTACAGCAGGGATTTTTCCTGCACGAATTAAACGACGAGAACCAGCACTTCCGAAATCAGAAGTACGTAGAGTTGCTTCAAATAAATAATTAGACATAATTATTTCTCCTAAATACTCTCATTGGAAATAAATTCCAACTACCATGGGGATATAGACGCTAAGCATCTGAGGGTTATAATATTAAATCACAACTCATTATTCAAGTGGAAGTTAAGTATATTAGAACAATTAAGAAATTCTTGCTGAAAAACGGTCAAAATCAAATATTTATCAATTTGCTTTGACGGAAAAAAACTCACTAACAAGTAGTGAGTTTAATAGGCTGGGAAGGCGGGAGTCGAACCCACGATGCCGGCACCAAAAACCAGAGCCTTAACCTCTTGGCGACTTCCCAACGACTTGCATAACATATTATATATTGATTTTTTTGTCTACTATATTTTTTAAAAAACTTAATTTATTTTAAACTTTTTATCAATTCCTTTAAATTTTATATCTAAACTCATAGATAATAACACTGGAAAATCATATTATCACTTAAAATCATCACCTAAAGACTGATATTAAACATTTTATAAATTTTAAATTAATTAACTATTTTTACTATTTAACTCTTTTTATCAATTTTGTAATGTCATTTCTAAGAATATATGTAAAAGTTTTTAAAATTGGTAATATATCAATCTTAGAATTAGAAATCATTCTCATATCAATTTCTAAGGTTTGAACTATTAACATGGCACAATCCAAAACTAAAAGAGATAATTCTGTATCACTAATTTCTTTATCATTAAAATAAGGTGCCATACTTGCAAAATAATTTGCTACAATTCTATCAAAATCTAAT
>JAENWY010000334.1 GCA_016649775.1 Spirochaetaceae bacterium | reverse complement strand
TCAAAACGCTAATCCTTCCTTTAAATTACTTAATTCATTAATTATTATTACCGTAGAATGCTTTTTGAGTTTCTATTATTTCGTTGATATAAAATCCCATCTACTACTTCTCACTCAATAATTATTATAAATTTCAATTAAAAAAACAATTCCTTTAAATAATGCTTATATTTTTTAAAGCTTTCTTAGCTAATAGATAAACGCCAACTATCTGTTTGATAATTGGCGCTAAAATAATTATTTACTTAATCTTTCTTTTAATTCTTTAATATTTTTATCTATTGTTGATATGATTTTTTTAAATTCTTCATCAGATTTACCAGATGGATCATCTAGTCCCCAATCTTCTTTATGTTTACAAGGAAGATAAGGACAATTAACATTACAACCCATAGTGACCACTATATCGAGAGGAGGAAGAACTGTAATCAATTTAGATGATTGAGTTTTTTCCATATCAATTCCATAAATTTCTCTCATAAGTCTAACTGCATCTTGGTTAATCTGAGGTTTTGTTTCTGTACCTGCTGAATAACTATCAAATACATCAGCTGCATAATATTTACCTAATGCTTCTGCAATTTGACTACGACATGAATTGTGAACACATATAAAAGCTACTTTAGTTTTTTCCATTTATAAACCATCCTTTGGTATTATTTGCTATTTTTACAAGAGTCAACATAACTGGTACCTCAACGAGTACTCCAACTATTGTTGCCAATGCTACTGGACTTTGTGCACCGAATAACGCAATTGCTACAGCTACAGATAGCTCAAAGAAGTTTGAGGCACCAATCATTCCTGCAGGAGCTGCGATATTATGGGGCATTTTCAATGCTCTACTTGCTAGATAAGCTATAAAAAAGATTAGGAAGGTTTGAATTACCAAAGGTACAGCAATCAAAAGTATATGCAAAGGATTTCCTAGAATAACTTTCCCTTGGAATGAAAAAATTATAATTAGGGTTAAAAGAAGACCTATTATTGTAATGTTACCAAACTTTGGAATAAATTTATCTTGAAAGTAACTCAAGCCGTGTTTTTTAGTAACTAAGACTCTTGTTAGAACACCGCCCACCAACGGAATTACTACAAATAGTAATACAGAAAGAAGCAATGTATTCCAGGGTATAGCGACACCACTAACGCCAAGAAGAAATGCCACAATTGGAGGAAAGGCTACCAAAATAATAAGATCATTTGTTGCAACTTGAACGACTGTATATGCAGGATCACCTTTTGTAAGATGGCTCCAAACAAATACCATAGCAGTACAGGGAGCCGCTCCAAGTAATACGGCACCAGCTAAATAATCTTTTGCTAGATCAGGTGGAATCAAGGCTTTAAATACTACAAAGAAGAAAAACCAAGAAATACCAAACATAGTAAAAGGTTTTATTAACCAGTTTGCTATCCAAGTTACAAACAAACCCTTTGGGTTTTTTCCTACATTTTTGATGCTTTTAAAGTCAATTTTTAGCATCATAGGATAAATCATTATCCAAATTAATAGGGCAATCGGAATTGATACATTGGCATATTCAAATTTTCCAAGGAAATCAGGAATTTCTGGTGAAAATCTACCTACTAAAACACCTATGACCATACAAAGAGCAACCCATATTGTCAAATATTTTTCAAAAAAACTGATTCCAGTTATTTCATTTTTTTTCATTTTTTTACCTCTCTAGCAATAGATATCGTATTACTTTTACTATTACTAATTCAACAATTCATATTTAACGTCAATGAGACAAAGCTAAATATCAAACAAGGAGAACCTAAAATTTTATCGATTGTTAAAATCGAAATTTAGGTTATCATTCAAGTACGAATGCAAATAAACTCTGTTAACATTTATCTGATTTACAACGATTTTCTTTTTTACTAGTTGAATTTATTGTAGTTATTTCCTTTAAAATACTAATAGCATTACTACTACCTTTTTCTGAAATATTATAATATGTCCATTTTCCATCTTGATGGCTTTCAACAATTCCTGAATCAACAAGTAT
>JAENWY010000056.1 GCA_016649775.1 Spirochaetaceae bacterium | reverse complement strand
TTGGCACGGATAATGCAATGTTATTTATGAAAATATTTTTTCAACCTCCTTTTTTTAAATTTTACAAGATGCTAGCAACTTTCTCCCACCCCCCGCTAGCATCTTTCTTTTTCTAAAATTTTACTATTATTTTAAATGCCCTTTCCTATAAGCAGAAGGTAATATTTTATAGAATTGTTTATTTCTAGGATTTTAGAACATCACAAAATATAACTAAACCAATAAATTCAAAGCTTAAAACGATATTGACATTATAATTTCTTTTTTATAAGATAAAGAAATTAATAAATATCTTTGGGGCAGGGTTTGATTCCCTACCGGTGGTATAGCCCACGAGCAGAGCTTTTTGCGACGCATGACTTGGTGTAATTCCAAGGCCGACAGTATAGTCTGGATGAAAAAAGATTATAAGGAAATGCTATTATGCATTTTTCTATTTTAGATTTAAATTTGGAATGAACACCTCACTCCTCTTTTTCTCAATAGGAAAATCTTTCATTTTTTTATTAAACACCTTGAAGAATTCTCAAGGTGTTTTTTTTAGGGGTAAAATAAATTGAAAGATGAATATTACATGAAAATTGCAATCGATTTAGCGAAAAAAGGAATAGGATTGGTATCACCAAATCCTTTGGTTGGTGCAGTAATTGTAAAAGACAATGAAATCATAGGAAAAGGATATCATAAAAAGGCAGGAACACTTCATGCCGAAAGAGATGCTATAAACAATTGTTCAAAAGATTTAAAAGGCTCTACTTTATATGTAAATCTTGAGCCATGTTGTCATTTTGGGAAAACACCTCCATGTACAGATGCTATAATAGAAAATCAAATTGGAAAAGTAATTATAGGATGCACCGATCCAAATCCACTTGTTAAAGGGCAAGGAATTAAAAAGTTAAGGCAAGCAGGTATTACCGTAATTATTGGTATTTTAGAAAAGGAATCATTAAAACTAAATGAAATATTTTTCAATTTCATAATAAGTAAAAGACCGTTTGTATTAATGAAATATGCAATGACAATGGATGGAAAGATTGCAACTTCATCTGGTAATTCAAAATGGATTAGTAATGAAGAATCAAGACATAATGTTCATGTAGATCGTAATCGTTATTCAGGAATTATGATTGGCGTTGGAACTTTATTAAAAGATGATCCGTCATTAACATGTAGATTAAAAAATGGACACAACCCTATTAGAATTATTTGTGATACAAATTTAAATACTCCACTTACATCCCAAATAGTTAAAACAGCTAATTCAATTAACACAATTATTGCAACTTGTGAAAAAGATATTTTAAAGCACAAATCTTATTTAAATGCAAAATGTAAAGTTTTAGTTGTACCTAAAAAAGATAATCAAGTGGATTTATGTACGTTAATGGATATTCTAGGAAATATAAATATCGATAGTATAATAATTGAGGGAGGGGGAGAATTTAATTTTTCAGCACTCAATTGTAACATTGTAAATAAAATTCAAACATATATATCTCCAAAAATTTTTGGGGGAAAAACATCAAAAACACCTATTGAAGGAATTGGATTTAGTCAAATAGCTGAGGCTATAACCTTATCGAACCCGACAATAAAATATTTTGGCTCAGATATTTTAATAGAAAGTGAGGTTAATAGAAAATGTTTACAGGTATAATTGAAGAAATCGGAGTAATAAGGAAAATTAATAAAACATCAATGTCAGCTAATTTTCTAATTGAATCCAACCTTGTAATAAAAGATTTAAAAAAAGGTGAAAGCTTATCAGTTAATGGTATATGTCTTACTGTTACAACAATTACAAAGAATTTAATTTCTGTTGATGTAATGAACGAAACAATAAAAAGAACTAACTTTTCTGTATTAAAAGAAAATTCAAAGATAAATCTTGAAAGAGCTATGAAATTAAATTCTAGATTAGGAGGACATATTGTAAGTGGACATGTCGATGGAACAGGGACAATTATTTCAATAAAAAAAGAAAGTATCGCAATATGGTATGAGATAAAAACAAATTCAAAAATTATGCAATATATTATTGAAAAAGGTTCCATTGCAATAGACGGAATCAGTCTAACTGTTGCCAAAGTAAATAAAAATAGTTTTTCTGTTTCAATTATTCCTCACACGATAAGTCAAACAATACTTCATTTTAAGAAAATTGGTTCACAAGTTAATATAGAGAATGATTTAATTAGTAAATATATTGAAAAATTAATATCACCAGAAAAAAAAATATCTAAAAAATTCTTATTGGAAAATGGATTTTATTAATATAAAGGATAATATACATGTTTAAATTTAACACTATCGAAGAAGCTATTTCTTCATTAAGAAATGGAAAAATAATAATAGTTTCTGATGATGAAAACAGAGAAAATGAAGGAGATTTAATTTGTGCTGCAGAATTTGCTACTACTGAAAATGTAAATTTTATGGCAACTCATGGTAAGGGGTTAATATGTTTGCCTATTTCCAAAAATATTGCAAACAAACTTAAAATACCACAAATGGTTATTGATAACAATGATAATCATCATACGGCATTCACAATATCTGTTGATGCAATAAATACAACTACTGGGATTTCTGCGGAGGAAAGAGGAATTACTGCAAGAAAATTTGCAACTCTAGACTTAGATCAAAAAGATTTCAGATATCCAGGACATTTGTTTCCTCTAGTTGCAAATAAAAATGGAGTTCTAGCTCGAAATGGTCATACAGAAGCAACAGTTGATTTAATGAAATTAGCAAATTTAAAAGAATGTGGTCTTTGTTGTGAAATTATTGCAAAAGATGGGACAATGCTTAAAAAGGAGGGTCTTATTAAGATGGCAGAAAAATGGAATTTAAAATACATAACGATTCAAAATCTTCAAAAGTATTTAAAAATTAATTCCAATTTAATAAAACGTGTTGCTTCTCCAATAATTCAAACTGAATACGGCATATTTCAAGCCTTTGGATATGAAAACATAATAAATCATGAGGAACATATTGCCCTAGTAAAAGGAGATATAGGTGATGGAAAAAATATTTTATGTCGAATTCATTCAGAATGTCTTACAGGAGATGTATTTCATTCTGCACAATGTGATTGTGGTAAACAACTAGAATTAGCAATGAAATCAATACAATTGGAAAAAAAAGGAATAGTTGTGTATATGAGACAAGAAGGTCGTGGAATTGGACTTTTGAATAAGCTAAAGGCTTATGAATTACAAAGTGAAGGCTATGATACGGTTGAAGCAAATACGAAGCTAGGATTCAAACCAGACTTACGAGAATACTATATAAGTGTTCAAATACTAAAAGATTTGGGCGTAAAATCACTTAATTTAATGACTAATAATCCCGATAAGATTTCCCAATGTGAAGAATTTGGTATTGAAGTAGTTCATAGGGTACCAACCATAGTTGAAAGCTCAATATATGACAAAAAATATCAAAAAACAAAACAAATTAAAATGGGACATTATTTAAACATACAATAAGGAAAAAAAATGAAAACATACGAAGGAAAATTAATAAACACAGATATCAAAATTGCAATAGTAGTTTCTAGATTTAATGAATTTATAAATAGTAAACTATTAAGTGGTGCAATTGATTCTCTAAAAAGACATAACATAGATGACTTAAACATAAGTATTGCATGGGTTCCTGGAGCTTTTGAAATTCCATTGATAGCATCAAAAATTGCAAAACAGAATAAATATGATGCAATAATATGTCTTGGAACAATAATAAGAGGAAATACCAGCCATTACGATTACGTTTGTAACGAAGTATCAAAAGGGATTGCCACAGTATCACTAAATAATGATATACCAGTAATGTTTGGTATATTAACAACAGAAAATATTGAACAAGCCATAGAAAGAGCAGGAACTAAAGCCGGAAATAAGGGTTTCGATTGTGCAAATGGGGCAATTGAAATGGTAAATCTTATAAAAGAAATTGAAAAATAATAAGTAATACAATCTGGATAAAGATTTTTTATTAGATTAAGATTCTTCATTTTTAATCAAATCTAAAATATAAGAACTCTATAATAAGCACTCTTGTTTGTAAGGTAATAGTTCAATATATAATTTAAAATTGTTTTATGAGAGCCTATTAAATATAAAAGCAGATTTTTTTAGGACAGGATTTATTTACCTGTCCTTATTTATATCTTCATCAATTGTGTATTCTTTAAATTCTTATTAAGATGGATATTATAATAACTAATAAAAGAGAGTAGTAGCAATAGATGAAAATAAGTATTATAGGAGATTCCATTTCAACCTTTGAAGGCTACAATCCAAAAGGATATTTAACCAAATATCCTTTTGGAAATGTAAAGAGTGTTGAACAAACCTGGTGGAAACAATTAATTGAGAATAATAACTGGGAATTAGTTGAGAATAATTCTTATAGTGGTTCCAGAGTTAGTAATACTTCCATAATTCAAGCTCCTAATAGTAATTTAGCAGATGACTCTCGGCTATACAATTATGAATCAGATATCATTATTATTTTTGGAGGTACAAATGATTTTGGAGCAATTCTAAATCAACCAACCTTGAAAGAATTTAGTGAAAAATATAATTATATGATAACTACGTTGATTGAGAAAAATCCTAATACAATTTTATATCTCTGCACACCTCTCGTTAGACATGATCTACAGAAAGCTCAAAAGCATCAATTAAAATTATCAGAAGTTTCAAAAACAATAAAAAAGATTTGCAGAGCTCATCATGAGTGCAAATTAATTGATTTATATAAGCACAGAATAAAAATATCAGATTTCTTTTTTGTCGATGGATTACATCCAAATGCAAAGGGTATGAAAATTTTATCAGCGTGGATAGAGGAATCAATTAAATAGCTTTAAAAACTGTGCAATTTTTACACAATTTACTACAACTTTTTAAAGATTATTTTTCTATCTTAAAAAAATAATAAATTTTCTAGCTGTATTTCTTCATATTTTGAATTAAATCAAAATTAATTTGAATATTTTTTAACTTTTTGCATATTTTTCTTTATTTTTTTTAGGTTTTTGTCAAAAAGGCTAGTTTAACAACAGATTAATTACATCTATATTTCAATAAATATTAATTTACTGTGCAATTTTTTCTCACTTTTTTTCTAAATGCAAATATTTCACATATACATAGTTATACACCCTAAAACAAACTTGCTTTTTTTGTACCAAATTACCTATATAAGCCCCAAAAGAGTCTTTTTTATAACTTGGCACGCTAATTGCATCATAATTTATGTAAAAAACAGAGCAACAGTTTTTTCAACCTCCTTTTTGGGTATCGACTCTCTCCTTTATATGTCGATACCTTTTTTTTGTCTTTTTACAATACTCTCGACCGAATACACTATTTTGTATATAATGTCGGCATGGCAAAAAACAGAAGAGATAAACCTGACTTTTTCACAAAAAAAGCACATAAGGCTGGATATCCAGCAAGATCAATTTATAAACTTGAAGAGATCCAAGAAAGACATAACCTTATTAAACAAGGTGATAATGTCTTAGATGTTGGAGCTGCTCCAGGTTCTTGGACCTTATATACAAATAATGAATTATTAAAAGGAAATGGCTCAATAGTTGCAGTAGATTTAAATCCACTCAACCTAAGTCCAATTCCTCCAACTGTAACATTCTTCCAAGGCGATGCATTTAGTACAGAAATCAGAGCAAAACTAGTAGAGCTAGGTCCCTATGATGTAATCATAAGTGATGCAGCACCAATGACAATGGGCTCTAGAACCGTTGATACCTCACGTTCTGAATGGTTAGCAGAGAATGTACTTCAATTAGCAAAAGAACACCTTAAACCTCATGGAAATCTTGTAATTAAAATATTCCAAGGTGGAGGACAGCAAGAAATTCTTAAAGATATGAAAACTGTTTTTGCTAGAGCTAAAACTACAAAACCAAAAGCTTGTAGGTCAGATTCATTTGAAATATTTCTAATTGGCCTTGATAAAAACGTATAACATTAATTCTATATAAAAAAAGCAACCCACATTAACTGAATATTATTCAACTTATGTGGGTCAACTTATTTAAAGAGGTAACTGATAAAACCTAGTTATTTCCATCAAGATGAACATCTAATTGAGGGAAAGGAAGGAAGATATTTTTCTCAGCTAACTCGCCTGTAATTTCACCATTGAATCTAAACATAACCTTCCAATAATCTGCAGTTTTAACCCAAGATTTAACAGCAAAGTTAATTGAAGAATCTGCTAACTCAGCAATTTCAACAGTTATACCAGGTTCATCTAATACCTCAGGATAGGAGGCTATAACACTAGTAAATACTTCTTTAGCAACTTTAAGATCAGTATCATAGGGAACACCCACAATAATATCAACACGTCTTTTCTCCATATTAGAGAAGTTAGTTACAGGAGAACCCCAAACTAGATTATTACTAATTGTAATATTCTTTCCGTCAGTAGAAACAAGTTTAACACTTGCTAAATCCATTGCTTTTACAGTGCCACTAAGAGCACCTAATAATACAAAATCACCTGTGGTAAAAGGTTGATTAAGAATAATCATAGATCCTGCAAATAAGTTTGAAATGGAATCTCTTAAAGCAAAGCCTAAAACAATTCCAGTAATTCCTAATCCAGCAATCAGTGGCCACATATCAAGTCCTAACTGAGAGAGAACGGTTAAAGCTAAAAGAACCCAAGCAATGATCTTAACTATTTTCAATAAATAATCTCTTAATAAATCCTTCATATTTTTAGTTTTTTTTAAAATCTTTTTAATTACATTCAAAAAAATTTTAATAACAATCCAACCAATAATTAATACAATAAAAGCTGTCATAAAATCAGTTAAGAACAAAAAAAATCCTTCTGATTTCCAAAACATTAGTGAATTCACAAATCCAGTGGTTGTTGAAGCAGCTTTTGAAGCTACATCTCCTACTGCGAGTGCAACACTAGCAAACATAGTCATTAATGATAACATAATTCATCCTCATAAAATTAGTATAATAGATGGTATGTTAAATCTTCTTGTCCATTTAAAAAAATAATAAATCCCCATAAACTATCATTTAGTAGATAATCCTTAATACCATTCTTATTACTAATTTTATAATTATATTATATATTGAAAGACTTCATAAGTCTAGAAAAGGAAAGCCTACTAACTAAAGTAGACTCTTATTAAGTTCTTATTCCATTTAATCTTTAATATGAATATCCATTTGAGGGAAAGGAAGGAAGATTTTCTTCTCAGCAAGTTTTTGTGTAATTTCACCATTGAATCTAAAAAAGACCATCCAATAATCTTCAGGCCTTACCCAAGGTCTAATTACAAAATTAATTGAAGAATTAGCTAGTTCATTAATTTCAATTGCAGGAGCGGGATCACTCAATACTTCAGGGTAACTATTAATTATATCAATAAAGACCTGTTTAGCATCAATTAAATTAGTATTGTAAGGAACACCAACAACAATATTAACACGTCTTTTATCAGTAAAGGAGTAATTCATTATAGGAGCATTCCAGATGACCCTATTACTCATCGTAATAAGCTTACCATCGAAGGTAGTTAATTGGATACATATTAAATCCATAGATTTAACAGTACCTGAATAAGCACCAACCTCAATATAATCACCTTTTCTAAAAGGTTGATTCAAAATAATCATAAAACCTGAAAAGAAATTCGAGAGTGAATCTTGAAGTGCTAAACCTAAGACTATACCTGTAACTCCAAGACCTGTAATCATAGGCCCCATATCAATTCCAAGATGAGTAAAGAAGGTAAGTATCAAAAGTATCCAACCTACTACATATACTATTTTAACAATATATTCTCCAAGTAAGTCACTGATAGTCTTTGCTTTTAGAAATACTTTCAACAAGCCTTTTACAACAAATTTAAGGATTGCCCATCCAATTAATACAATGAGTAATCCTGTAATTATTGTATTAAAAAGGTCTGAAAAACCTGCATCCTTCCAAAATTTGATAGAATCAAAATAAGAAAAGAACATATCTACTCCACTTTGAGCAACCTTTGTTACCGTAGTAGTAGCAAGTGCTAATAAAGTTATCATCATTTACATCTCCATTTATATAGATGTTAATTAGTATATATTATAAAGGGATTAAAAGAAAGTTTTGATTTTCTATCTTAATAATTTATTATTACTACCCTATCTGTTATGTAACAATTTTATAAAAAAAGCTAAATAATATACAGACATAAAAAAAGACAATTTCAAACTAAAGTTAATTAATTCAAAATTGTCTTTTTATTCTATAGTTCTATTTATCTAGCAAGAAGAGAATTCAATTTCTTTGTAAATTGAATAGGATCTTTAGGCATTACACCTTGAGCTAGCATAGCTTGACCTAATAATACTTCAGATAAATCTGCAATATATTCTAAATCATCACTAGAACCAATTTTCTTAACTAAATCACTTTCACAGTTAACTTCAAGAATTGGTTTTGATTCAGGGAAGTCTGTTTGACCCATTTGTTTAAGCATCATTTGCATTTGAACTGTTGGATCATTTTCATCAACAACTACAATTGCAGGAGAATCAGTTAAACGAGTTGAGGCTACAACATCTTTAACTTCTTCTTTTAATGCTTCTTTAATTTTAGCTACAATTTCTTTATCTTCTACAGATTCAATTTTTTCTTTATCTTCAGCATCTTTTAGATCATCAACTGCACCACTCTTGTTAATTGCTTTAAGAGGTAGTTCTTTATATGTACCAACTGAACCAATGATAAAATCATCAATGTCTTCAGCCATTATTAATACTTCAAAACCTTTCTTCTTATAAGCTTCTAGTAATGGGCTCATCTTAAGAGTTTCTTCTTTACCACCAGTGATATAATAGATACTCTTTTGACCTTCGCTCATTCTTTCTTTATAACTTGCAAGAGATACATAACCCTCTTGAGTTGAAGATTTAAACCTAATTAATTCTAATAAATCATCTCTATTAGCATAATCACTATATAAACCTTCTTTTAAGGGTCTATTATATTGTTTGATAAAAGTAGCATATAATTCAGGATTGTTATCAGAGATTTTCTTAAACTCACTAAGAAGCTTTTTAACACTAGCTGTTCTAAGGTTACTCATAACTCTATTTTGTTGTAGTATTTCTCTTGATACATTTAATGGTAAATCTTCACTATCGATGACACCACGAACAAATCTTAAATAAGTTGGTAGTAATTCCTTTTCATCATCAGTAATGTAAACTCTCTTAACATATAATTTAACACCTGGACGATAATCTGCATAGTTCATATCAAAAGGAGCTTTAGCTGGAATAAAGAACATTGTTGTATATTCAGTTGCGCCTTCAGCTTTTGTATGTAAATAGAAAAGTGGATCTTCACTATCACTATTAGTGTTTTTATAGAATGAATTATAATCTTCATCAGTTAAAGAACTTTTTGGTTGTCTCCATAAAGCTGTGCTACTATTAATCTGTTCAACTTTATGTTCAACATGCTTAACAGGATTACCATCAGCATCTTTTTCTTTTTTATCTGCAGTTTCATCATCGTAAGATAAGTAAATAGGACAAGAAACATAATCACTATATTTCTTTATTAGTTGTTCAATTTCCCATCTATTTGCATACATATCACCTTCTTCATTAAGGTGAATAATAATAGTAGAACCTTGTTCATCACGAGTTGCTTCTTCAATTGTGTAAGAGCCTTCTCCTGTACTTGTCCATTTGTAAGCTAGCTCTTCACCAGCTCTTCTACTAATAACATCAACTGAAGATGCTACCATGAAAGCACTGTAGAAACCAACACCAAACTGACCAATTAAGTTACTGTCTTTCTTTTGATCATCACTTAGATTAGATAAGAATTTCTTTGTTCCACTTGATGCAATAGTACCAAGATTATCCTCTAATTCTGCATGACTCATTCCAACACCATTATCTTTAATAGTTAGAGTTGCATTTTCACCTGCAACAAATTCCAAATCAATACGAGGATCGAAATCATAGTCTTTTAACTTTTCATCTGTTAATGATAAATATTTTAGTTTATCGATTGCATCAGATGAGTTTGATACTAATTCTCTTAGGAATATTTCCTTGTTTGAATAAAGAGAGTGAATGATTAATTGCAATAACTGAGAGACCTCAGTTTTAAATTTTTTGTGTTCCACGTTATACCTCCAAAAGAACATAACATATATTTCTAGTTAAATAAATTTTATAACCTTTGAAAAAATATAAAAAAAATGTTGTTTAGGCAACATAAAACTAAATAATATTTTAGTACTATACAATTGAATTTAAATTATGCTGAAAATATTGGCAATATTAGGGGCAATTTCAATTTTAATTGAAGAAAAAAGAAAAAAATACCACTTAACCAAAGGGAAAAGTGGCAACCTCCTATTGTGATCCTAATATGACTTAGAACCTTTTGCTCATCTGCTGGAAAAATCATAATGAGCAGAACAACGACAAATGTTATTATTACACACCTTTTCTAATATGTAAAATATTATTTTGGTTTTTTTGCAGAATATTTTTTATAAATAACAAAAAAATCTTCATATTAAATGATTAATAATGTAAAAGTCCC
>JAENWY010000364.1 GCA_016649775.1 Spirochaetaceae bacterium | reverse complement strand
GGCTAATTTTTATGAAAATGTTAACGTATGGTCATCGAGGATTCTCTGGTTGTTATCCTGAAAATACAATGATAAGCTTTAAAGCTGCTATTAATGAGGCTCATTGTGATGGTATTGAACTAGATGTTCATTTAACTAAAGATGATCAATTAGTAATTATCCATGATGAATTGGTAGATAGAACAACAGATGGAAAAGGTTTAGTTATGAATAAGACTCTAAAAGAGCTTAAAGAACTAGATGCTTCTTATAATTTTCCTCAATTTAAGGGAATTGCAAAAATTCCAACTTTTGAAGAATATTGCCAATACATGAGTAAGAAACTAACTGTAGTAACTAATGTGGAAATAAAATCAAACTTAATATATTACAAAGATATTGAAGAAAAAGTAATTAAAATGATTAAGAAATATGGATTAGAGAATAATGTTATCATATCCTCCTTTAACCACCAATCAATAGTATTTACAAAAGCAATTGATGAGAATATTCCTTGTGGATTACTACAAGATTCTAAAGGACTCATTAATGCTGGTTATATGGCACATAAAATGAGAGTTGAATTCTATCATCCTGACATTTCAACACTTACAAAAGAGGCTGTTGATGAATGTATCATGAATGGCATTATACTTAATGTTTGGACGGTCAATGATATGGAATCTCTTAAAAAATGTGTAGATTGGGGAATTACTGGAATAATTACTAATTATCCTGATATAGTAAAAGAATATCTTGTAGCGAGGGGGCTAAATTGATAGGAAAACCAAAATATAGATTAGAAACAATTCCTGTATGGGATGGAGTTCAAAGTGATAGTGAATGCTTTCTCTGTGATTTAATGGATGAAGCTGAAAAACATGGAGTAGAGTTTTATCTTGGCTCTTCTGTTATGAACCCTGAAACCAGAGTTAGAGTGAATGAATATGGCTTTTGTGAGCATCACTTTCAATTAATTAATAAAAGCAAACTATCAGCTCAGAATATGGGATTAATTTGTGATACTTATTTATCAGAGAGTCGAAGTAAATTTGAAAAGGCTTTTAATAATGTATTAAATGCTAAACCTGGTAGAAAAACAGTTAAAGCTGTAGAAGAATTATCAATTAAGTTTGCATCTAGAGAAAAGGGTTGTTTGATTTGTTCACAAATGAAATCACGTCTTGATAGATATGTTTATACCATCATCTGTCTATGGGATAGTGATCCCCTATTTAAAGAAGCACTAGAGCAGTCAAAAGGTTTTTGTTTACATCATTATGAAATACTAGTTAAAACAGCTCCATCTGTATTAGGAGCTAAAGAGGCTAATGATTTTATTAAAGCTATTACTAATTTAGAACTTAAAAATCTTGATAGGATAGCAGAAGAGAATCTTTGGTTAACTCAAAAGTATAAGAGTGAAAACCATGATAAACCCTGGAGAGGCTGTGAAGATGCTCAACATAGAACAATCAATAAAATTGTTGGGAAACATAGAGTATTAGATCCTATAGCTAAAGTTAATTAGAGAGGTAGTTTATGAAATATGAATATAGAAAAATGGAAAAGGATATTTATGGAGTTAAGGCAAACCCCCCACTTTCTACTATTCCCTCTCAAAGATATATATGTATAAAAGGCGAAGGCTCTCCTGCCTCAGAAGAATTTGCCTCTAAAATTGGTGTTCTATATGCTCTCTCTTATGCTATTAGAATGATGCCTAGAAAAGGATATACT
>JAENWY010000103.1 GCA_016649775.1 Spirochaetaceae bacterium | reverse complement strand
TATCGATATAATGATTTATTCACGAATAAGGATTCTAGGCTATTTGAATTAAAACTGTCAAATTCCTTAAGTTATAGATATTTAAATGGTGATGCTGTTCCTATGTTTGCTCAAAACTATGATAATCTTAGACATGATATTAATAACACATTACAATTGAGTGCATATGGTCCTCAAATAATTACCACAGATACCTATTTATCTGCTTATTTCAATTATTCTGCGAACTATGAATGGGGAAGATTAAATAATACTGATTCTACTGGAACCTATACAAGTAATTTGCGATTTTCTCATTCTCTTCATCTCAACTTTGATATGAGAGTTATTGGAATATTACATTTTGCCTGGAATAATTCATTGGATTTATCTAATTTAAAATTTGATATTGGTGATCCATGGTTTTATGTAAATATATAAAAAATATGAATTTAAAGATTAATTCATCCATATTATAAACTATGGGCTGTAATAATAGTAAAAGTATAAGCGTTTACAGATATAATGCAATTATTAGTTGTTGCATACCAGTTTTTACCTTTTCTGTTTATTATAGTATTTTCTTCTAAAATTTTATTATAACAATATTTTACTGCTAACTCAGTATCTATATTTAAATTCTTTTTTATTCTTGCAACTCCCCTTTCAGTTGTATGGAGTTTATCTAAATTTCTAAGTAAATCATTTGCAATATTCATGAATCAAGGCTTTCCTTATTATAAAAGTGATAGGATTTTAATTTGTTAAAATACTAGTGCTCAATTATCTGTTGTAAGTAGATATTATGGTAAAGGAAATAGTATGTTGATACTACTCTTTTTGATACATCTTTCTGCTAATATATCAGATCTTTAATTTACCCTTTAACCAAATACATAAAAAGCTAAATTTATATTCCTAAAAAAATATATATTACAATTTATTATTATTATTTGAAGTCTTAAAAATTAAATTCATTATTGTCGAAATTTGTATTTTTTTATGCAAATAATTATGTTTATATTAGTATAAATTGGCTATTGTATTCCCTTTGTATCGATAATAGTTTATCTTATTAATAAGAAATAAACCCTCTAAGGAGTCAATGATGGCAATAATAATTGGTAGCCCTTCCCGCTACATTCAACAACGAGATGCACTTTCAGATTTAGTATCTTTCACAGAACAATTTGGTAAAAAACTTTTTGTATTAATTACAAAAACCGGTTATAAAAGAGTAGAAGCTCAACTTAATGAAAGTATTAAAAAGGTTGAAGGATCTTCAATCACTCTTTGCTATTTTAATGGCGAATGTAGTACTAAAGAAGTTAATAGAATTAAAGAAGAAGCTATATTAGCTAAAGCTGATGTATTAGTTGGTATTGGTGGTGGTAAAACCATGGATGCAGCTAAAGCCGCAGCACATTATGCCAAATTACCCGTAGTTATTTGTCCAACAGCTGCAAGTACAGATGCACCATGTTCAGCTTTAAGTGTTATATATACAGAAGAAGGTGTTGTAGAATCATATTTATTCTTACCTTCTAACCCCTCATTAGTATTAATGGATACAACAATTGCAACAAAAGCACCTGCAAGACTAATGGTATCTGGTATGGGTGATGCTCTTGCTACATATTTTGAAACAAGAGCTTGTCAAAAATCAAATGCAATTAACTGTTTAGGTGGTAATTGTTCTGTAACGGCTTTAGCTATTTCAAAGTTATGTTATGATACATTAATTAAGAATGGTTATCAGGCACTTCTTGCTGCTAAGAATGGTAATTGTACTAAAGCCGTAGAAGAAATCATTGAAGCAAATACCTACCTATCAGGTGTTGGCTTTGAATCAGGTGGTATTGCTGCAGCTCATGCAATTCATAACGGTTTCACTTCAATTGCAGAAACACATCACATGTACCATGGTGAAAAAGTTGCTTTTGGTGTATTAACTCAACTTGTTTTAGAAAATGTAGAAAGAGACGAGTTAGAAGAAGTGATTTCTTTCTTAATGGAAGTTGGTCTTCCTGTAACACTTGAAGAGCTTGGAATTAAAGAAATTAAAGAAGAAGAAATAAGACAGGTTGCAAAATTAGCTTGTGCAGCTACTGATACTCTTCATAATATGCCTTTCCCTGTGGATGCAGATATGGTTTATGATGCAATTATCACTGCTAATGAACTAGGTCACTACTACAAAGACGAAAACTAATATTAAATTATTAAAATTTATTGATACCCTCTTTTGTGTAATAAAAAACACAAAGGAGGGTTCTTATTGAAAAAAGAGAGGCTATTGAATATCAATAACCTCACTTGTATAAACATAGTTAAGAACTACTATTTTTTTATAAGATTTCTCTTAATTTTTTTAGTACTAGTCATTACCATAGGAGTATTTATGATTGTAGTTTTAGTTATCTTTTTATAACCGGATAGTTCTTTATTAACTTTAATAATAATTTCATCGATTGTATCCTGAATAGATACATCATTTTCTTTAAAATAAGTTTCATCTGGAAAAATTACTGCTTCAATACATTCTGCAGGTATATCTTTCTTCTCTTGATAACCTCTGATTAATATTTGGTTAACGGGACTATATAATTGAAATATATCTTCAATTTCTTCAGGGAATACATTTTTCCCACCTTCGGTAACAATTATATTTTTAGCTCTACCTTTTAGATAAAGATAATTATCACTATCAAGATAACCTAAATCACCTGTTTTTAAGAAACCATCGTCAGTAAATAATTCTTTAGTATTCTTTTCATCTTTGTAATAACCTAAACAGTTATTAGGACCTTTAAATGCAATTTCTCCAATTCCATTTTCATCTGGCTCTAAAATCTTACATTCATTAAGAGGAAATACTCTACCAACAGATTCAATTTTGAATTTTGAAACAGGGTTAAGTGTTACAACAGGAGAGGTCTCTGTTAAACCATAACCTTGAACAAAATCTAATCCTAGCTGTTGATATTGTTTAAATACAGCAGGGGCTAGAGGACCAGCTCCACATATTAATATTTTATTATGATCTAATCCTATTTTTGATAGAATCATTTTATTAAAGAAAGGTCTAAAAGGATTGAGTCCAAAGTTACTCTTAAAGAATCCATTAATTCTCATTAACATATGGATAAAGCCATTAATAAATGGACCTTTCTTCTTAACTTCTTTCATCATACCAGCAAGTAATTTATTATAAAGAAGTGGAATACCCATAAAGAAGTTAACTTTACCTCTTATTAAATCATTAATCATTCTTGATACTACAATGCCATGACCAAATACACACTCCGCTCCATTACAAACTGTTTCAAGTAAAACAGTGGTACAACAGTAACTATGGTGAAGAGGAAGAAGTGCGTACATAATATCTGTTTCTCGAAGATTTAAGAAATCATCTTCACAAGCTTGATAAACATCCGTTATGATATTTTTTTGTGTTAGTACTACACCTTTTTCATTTCCTGTTGTTCCACTTGTAAATAATATTGCAGCAATAGCATCAATATTACTTTTTTCAATTTCGTAAGATTTCTCAGATTTTACATCCCAAATAGATGGACCATATTCAGATTTCTTGTTTAGAGTAATAACTTCACTCATTGAAGATAAGAAATCAGGACCATTTTCTTCTTTGGCAACATTAGTTAAAATAGCAGTATCAGCAAATACAAATTTGCATTCTGCAAATTTACATAGTGTAATGATTCTATTTGCATGCATTTGAGCATCAAGGGGTACAACAACACCACCAGCAAAGTGAACTGCTAAATATGCTAAACCCCATTGAATAGAGTTTTGACCTTGGATCATAACTTTATCTCCATATTGAAGACCTTTATCTTTTAGATAAGAACTTATTCTCAATATATTGGTATAAACATCTTTATAACTTAAACTGTATCTTTCAGGATTAAAAGTAGTAAAGCAATTACGTTCGGGAAATTTGTCTTTAGTAATTAAAAACATTTCAACTATAGTAGGCCAATCTCCTGTAAAATATTTACCACGGAATGGCTCTAATTTTTTTTCCCATGAATGTTGCATAATTTTTCCTTTTTTTTGTTTTGTGAATTTTAATAGTTGTATTTTGTCTATTATATCATTTAATGATTAACTTGTTAACAAAAAATATTTTAAATTATATATAAATGAGTTTTTTAAAATAGGTAAATATCAAATAATATAATATTAGTGAATAACTATTTTTTTTGATAACTTATTATTTTGAAATAAATGAATAACTCCATATATTTAAGTTAGTAGAGATAATGATATGGCACATAGGCTTATAGTTTCAACTATCTCTACAGTTGCTCCAAATACATCTCCACTTATTCCCTGAATCTTTTTATAAGCGACTGATCGGACCTTATAAAAAGCATAAATACTAGCTATATAGAAAACTATAATATTTGTTAAATATCCATAATTGATAAATATAAGTGAAATAATAAATAGCATTGTTAAATTAACTATTACATGTCTTTTTGAACACTTGTCAACAAGAGTTTTTGCAAGGCCGCTTTCTTTAGCATATTTAGAAAAATAGGCTTGAAAAGTTAGTGCTGTTCTAGAATTAATAACAACTAATATAATAAACAAAGGATTTCTATCATATAGAATTGAAAATCCTATAGTCTTTAAAATCAGAGTTGAACAAATAGCTACTATTGAAAATGCTCCAGATCTTGAATCACTCATGATTTCAAGTATTCTCTCTTTTTTATAAGCTCCGCCAAAGCCATCAAAGGTGTCTCCTAGACCATCTAGATGAAAGCCTCTAGATCCATAGGCCAACATAATTGTTGTTATTGCACCCTCTAATAGAGCTGTCAAAGTATGTGAATTTGTTATTTTGTTTGAGAAATAATAATTAAAAGTTAAAGGAATTATCATAGCATATAGAGCTAAGAAAAGGCCGATTATTGGAAAAAAATAAAGGGTTCTTTCAATATCTTTACATTCTTTACCTGGAAAATTAAACCTAGTAATTGAGTGAAAAGCTGATGCTAAACCGTTTCCATATTTCACTGTAATTCTCCTTTGATTGCTATTGGAATTCCACTTATACACAGTATTAAATTATCTGCAAAGGTTGCAATATTTTTATTCATATTTTGGGAAAGATTAATGAATTCTCTAGCTTCATTATTATCAGGAATAACTTCCCAACTAGTTTCATTTGAAACCATGACCACAGGAATTTTTAATTCTTTTAAAGTATCATATAATTTAGTTAATTCTTCTCTTTTGTTATAGTACATTAAATTACCAAGCCATACCGTTAAACAATCAACTAGAATAATTGATGCTTTGTCTGCTATTGCTTCAATTGCCTCAGATAATTTAATAGGTTCTTCAATTGTAATAAAAGTATCTGCTCTTTTTTCTTTATGATGTTTAATTCTATCTTGCATTTCAACATCAAAAGCCTCAGCTGTTGCAATGTAATATCTTTTTTTAGGATTTTCTACAAGAGATCTTGAAATCTCTTCACTATATCTACTTTTACCACTACGACTTCCGCCAATTACTAAAGTAATATTGCTCATAAACTCTCTCTTATACTTTTAACTTGTATTTCATTTAAACTTTCTTTAAAATATTTAAGGATAAAAACTTCAATTGTAAAAACAATTGGAAGATGTGAATAACTGTTTAAAATTGAATATAGATTATTTAAGAATTTAGGAGAATATTCACAAATACTTTTGTGAGCAATTAATTTCATTAAGTCTTTATCTTCTTTAACCCCATGAAAATGTATTATCCTAGCATAAGGAAGATAGGAACGTAATAAAGAATCACTATAAAAATTATTCTTAACTAAATGTCCAATATCTATTGTAAGTGATAAATTTAAATCTTTTACAATTTCTAATAGGGGCTCAAATGGTTGGAATAGTGTTTCTACACAAAATGCAGTTGATTCAACCTTAGATAAATTAATTAACTCTTTCATTCCTTGTTTTATATATTCAAGTGATTGTTTTTTATATTCTTCATTATAAACAAGATGGATCACATAGCCATGTATAGGCAGAGGGTTTGTTATTTCAATCATTCTTAAATAATTAATAAGAGCTTCCTCTCTAGTTTCTTTTTTTAATGCACCTAAATCAACATCATATGGTAGGTGAATTGTATAAGTAATATTTTCCCTAGCAGCAATATTAATTAATTCTCTAATAATCTCTTTAGAGGGATAACAGTATTCTGCTTTACTTTTAAAGAGCGTTATTTCAATGTCATCAACAAGAGGAGCAATAGCTAACACGTTTTCTATAATATTAGCTCGGAGTATATTAGACGTAGTTCCTAAAGGAAATAAAATCTTATTATGTTTATTAACATCAGTAACCTCAGCCTTTTCGAGAGATAATAAATTGTTAAATATAAATATACTATTATTTATTAATGGATATGCATAAAGGGCTCCACTACCTTCTCCCAGAGAAAGAGATAAATCTAAAAGAGGAGTTAATCCTAAATAATCCAATAGTTTTTTATGAAGTGTTAACTTACTATTTGTGCAGGCTATGCATGAATCTAATACTGTATTATCAAATAGAGATGCGATTAGTACTGCTACTGTAGTTATTAGACCATCAATAAGAATTACTACCCCTTTTCTATTAGCTTCAAGAATAGCCCCTGCTAAGAAGATTATATCAAGGCCACCATAGGAAGTTAGTAAATCAAATATGTAATCATTAGTAGGAGCCTTCAATGCTCCATGCCTATTAAAAGCAGAAAGAATAGCCTTATATTTATTATCATAGATATCAATTGAAAAGGACTCATCAATTAAATTATCAATAGGCCATTGTAATATGGCATATATTAATAAAGCTGCAATAGTTGTATTACCAATACCCATTTCACCTAATAGTAGAATTCTTGTACCATTATTATAAAGAGTGGAAAGTTCACACTTTCCATTATCAAGAGTCAATCTAGCAATATCTCTTTTTAAAGCGTTTTCATTAACTGGGTTTCTAGTTCCCTTTGATAGACAATAATCTTTTATATTATAACTACTGTTTAAATCATATTTAATTCCGACATTACATAAGTCTAATTCAATATTATTATGTGATGATAGGAGAGCGCAAACACCATTGCCTCTAGCAAAATTCTCCATTTGTTCTTTTGTGACTATATCAGAACTTTTAGAGATATCCTCTTCAACTATACCAGTATCTGCACCTACTAAAAGAAGCGTAGCTTTTTCAGTAGTTGGATTTAAGGTTTTTTGAATCTGCGTAATTTTAATAATGGTATCTTCAAGAATACCTAAGGATGAAGGAATTTTTGCTCCATTATCTAAAATCAGTTGAGCCTGTCTTTTTATAATATCTCTTTCATTAAACATATTTTTATCATATATTGAATTTAAAAATAATCAAATATCAAATTGCTTTAATATTAATAAAAAATATTTTCTATCACAATATTTGAAAATTTTGTAATTATAATAATTGGTAAAACTAAGGAAGAGTTGATATATGGAAAAGAAGGCAGTAATTTTTGATTTCAATGGTACATTATTTTGGGACAGTGAAATTAATTACATAGCTTGGAAAAGAGTTATTAAAACTTGGTTCGATAGAGAATATAGTCTTGAAGAATATTTTACTTTAAATGGTAGAACAACAAGAGAAACTCTTTGCATATTATTTGAAAGAGAATTATT
>JAENWY010000265.1 GCA_016649775.1 Spirochaetaceae bacterium | reverse complement strand
CACTTTCTATGATTATTCCAGCACCTCTTCAAACTGAAAGAGATATGAATGAGTTATGGATAAAAAACACAGAATGTATAAAAGAAGCAATTACTATTTCAAAGTTAGATCCCATATTAATAAAAGGTATTGCCTGTAGTGGTCATGGTAAAGGCTTATACCTTTGGGGCAAAGATAATAAACCAACTCGTAATGGAATAGTATCAACAGACGGCAGAGCCGTAGAGATTGTTAAGAGATGGAAAAAAGACGGTACTGTAAATAGAGTCTATGGAACTAATTATCAAGATATATTAGCATGTCAACCAGTATCAATATTAAGATGGTTAAAGGATAATGAGAGAGAAAGTTATGAAAACATCAAATGGATCTTTGAAGTAAAAGATTACATTAGATTTTGTTTAACTGGTGAGGCTTTTGCTGAAATTACAGATTATTCAGGATCCAATTTAATGGATTTGAGTAAGAATGAATTCTCAGAAGACTTATTATCATTATTTGGTATTGAAGAAGTAATTGACTGTTTACCTCCTATAAAGAAATCAATTGATATATGTGGATATATTACAAAAGAAGTTTCCGAGTTAACCCTATTGCCTGAAGGTATACCCGTAGCTGGAGGTATGTTTGATATTGATGCTTGTAGTATTGCTATGAATATAGTTAATTCACAAAACATCTGTTCTATTGCAGGAACCTGGAGTATAAATGAATATATCTCAAGATTTCCTGTAACAAATCACACTGTTATGATGAACTCTCATTATTGTTTAGATAATTATTACCTAGTTGAAGAAAGTAGTGCAACCTCTGCAGGAAATCTTGAATGGTACATAAATAAGTTTATGAAGTATGAGGTAGAGCAATCAAAGAAAAACGGTTCAAATATCTATAAATATTGTGATGAACTAGTTGAATCTGTTGAACCAGAGGATCAAGACATAATATTTTTACCATTTGTTTATGGTTCAAATTATAATGCTTCCTCAAAGGCTAGCTTTATAGGATTAGATAGTCATCATAGTCAAGCTCATATTGTACGTTCTGTATTCGAAGGAATAGTATTTTGTCACATGATTCATATTGAAAAATTACTATTAAATAAGAAAGATTTTAAATCAATAAGATTAGCAGGTGGCGCAGTAAATTCAAAAGTTTGGACTCAGATGTTTGCTGATGTTTGTGGATATCCGATTGAAGTTGTAAAAGTTAAAGAACTTGGAGCTTTAGGATGTGCTATGGTTGCCTCTGTTGCATGTAATGACTATCCAAGTTTGGAATTGGCATCAAAGAATATGACCAAACTAGATGAAACTATTATGCCTAGAGAAGATTATAGGAAAATATATGAAGAAAAGTTTAAAAGATATAAAGCTCTTTATTTAGAACTTGAAAAGTATTGGTCTTAGTTATGAATAAAAATTATAAATTAGGCTTATATGAAAAGGCTATGCCCTCAGTTCTAAGTTGGAGTGAAAAATTTCAAGAAGCAAAAGCTGCAGGCTTTGATTATGTAGAAATTAGTATAGATGAATCAGCTGATAAGTTAGCAAGACTTGAATATAGTGAGGGGCAAATCCTCAAGATAGTTGAAGCTGGAAGATCCCTTGGTATTTGCTTAGGATCAATTTGTTTAAGTGGACATAGAAAATATCCATTAGGAGGAGAAAATCCTCGTTCAATGGAAATAATGGAAAATGCAATTAGATTTGCTAAGATAGCAGGAATACCTGTAATCCAGTTAGCCGGTTATGATGTTTATTACACTGAATCGACTAAAGAAACCGTAGATAAATTTGCAACTAATCTAAAGAAAGCTACAATGATTGCTGCTAGCGAAGGAATTTTATTAGGTTTTGAAACAATGGAAACTCCATTTATGGATACAGTTGAGAAGTCTATGAAATTTGTCAATATGGTTGATTCTCCATATTTAAATGTTTATCCTGATTTAGGTAATCTTACAAATGCCTCTCTTATTTACAAAAAGAGTGTAGAAGAAGATTTAATGAGTGGAAAAGGTAAGATAATAGCAACTCATATAAAAGAAACAGTAGTTGGAAAGTATAGAGAAATTCCATTTAACACAGGGCATGTAAACTTTAAATCAGTAATTGATAAAGCCTGGGAATTAGGTTCAAGAAGATTTGTTACTGAACTTTGGTATACAGGATCCGAGAAGTGGAGAGAAGACATAGCATTTGCATCTAGCTTCGCTAGAAGTTTTTTAGATAAAGAGGATAATTAATAATATGTTAGAAGAATTAAAAAGACGAGTATATAAAGCAAATATGGATTTACCAAAGTATGGTCTAGTAACTTTTACTTGGGGCAATGTAAGTGAAATAGATAGAGCGAGTGGTTTGGTAGTAATAAAACCCTCTGGAGTATCTTATGAAACTATGAAAGTAGAAGATATGGTAGTTGTTGATTTAACTGGCAATGTAGTAGAAGGATATTTAAAACCTTCAAGTGATACTCCAACTCATGTAGAATTATATAAGTCTTTCAAAAACATAGGAGCTATTGTACATACTCATTCAAGCTATGCAACTAGTTGGGCACAAGCTGGAAGAAGTATTCCTTGTTATGGTACAACTCATTCAGATTATTTTTATGGAGAAATACCATGTGCTAGAAGTTTAAGCAAAGAAGAAATAGATGATGCTTATGAGAAAAACACAGGTAAAGTAATAGTAGAAACATTTGAAGGAAAGAATCCATTAGAAGTACCTGGAGTACTTTGTATTAATCATGGACCCTTTGCTTTTGGTAAAGATTCAGATAATGCAGTCTATAATGCAGTTGTCATAGAAGAGGTAGCTAAGATGGCTTTATTTACAGAAAGTTTAAATTCAAAAGTCAAACCAGCACCACAGATAATTCAAGATAAACATTATCTTAGAAAACATGGAAAGAATGCTTATTATGGTCAAAATAAATAAGAAATTTAAAAATTAATATTTATGAAAATGAATT
>JAENWY010000263.1 GCA_016649775.1 Spirochaetaceae bacterium | reverse complement strand
TTAATTATTATTTTAACAAATGATAAGGGCTTGAATTAAGTAAATAAATATATTAAATTTTAGACATTAACTTTTGTTTTAAACGGTATTCACTTGGTGCAATTCCGATATACTGTTTAAAAACTTTTGAAAAATGGGAGGCATTTGTAAATTTTAATAAATCTGAAATTTCATATAAAGAAAGCAGATTTTCACGAATTAATTTTTTTGAATAATTAATTTTTTCTTGAAGAATAAAACTTTTGGTTGAAAAACCTTCAGAAGCAAAAACAATTCTTGATATTTGTTTTTCACTTAGATCCATGAACTTTGCAATATCAATTGGTGAGATATTACTTAGTATATTATCTGTTACAAAATCTGATATTACACTCATTCTATTTTTAGGATATGTTAAGGTTTTTGTTGTTAAAGAGTTTTTGTATCCAGCGGACCTTGCCATTGCAATTAGGATTCTTGGACACAAACTTTGTATTACTAATCTATATCCAAATTTTTGTGCACTTGCTTCATTTAAAGCGCTTTCAAAAAGGGGTATAACCCCAGTTTCATCTTCTATAGGATTGCCTATTTCTTGATTAAAACAATTAATTAACTCAACTAATTCGTTATCATCAGTATTTGAAAATTTTAATTTACAATCTAAGCTATATTCTATTAATTCTTCATTGTTTGAAGATTTTTGAATATGGAAGCAACCGGGAGGAGTAATGAAAAATTGACCAGCTTTTATTATAAAAGAGGAAAAGTCTGTTTCAACCAAACATTCTCCTTTTGCAATTATATGAAATTCGAAACTTGAATGAGAATGTCTTGATATATTCCATTCTTCTACTTTTTTCATTACGCGAAACCATTGGACATCAATATCAAGACCGTTGTAATTTGTCTTAATTCGGATATCAGATAGGATTCTTGAAGTATTATATAAATTATTAATCATAAATTAATTATTATGAAGAAATTAGAAAAAAACAAGTATTTTTTTTAATAAGGAGAAAAATAAAACATGTGCAAAAAAATTCACCTCGTATTTAAGACACATCTAGACATTGGGTTTACGGACCTTTCTGAGAACGTTATTTCAGAATACCTTAATCAGTATATACCTAAAGCTATTAAAACAATTAAGGAATTAGAGAATAGAGAAGAAAAATTATCTTGGATAACTGGATCTTGGTTGATAGATTATTACTTAAAAAATTCATCAAAAGAGAAAGTTGCTGAATTAGAAGCAATGATTCAAAAAGGCTACATTGGTTATCATGGGTTACCTTTTACCACACATACCGAACTAATGAATGCAAGATTATTTAATTATGGATTATCTCTCTATAAAAATATGGATGCGAAGTTCAAGAGAGAGACCATATCTGCTAAAATGACAGATGTTCCTGGACATACAATATCAATGGTCCCTCTTTTAGCAGCTAGTGGAATTAAATTTCTTCATATTGGTGTTAACACTGGATGCTCAGTTCCTGATGTTCCACCCATTTTTAGATGGGTTTCAGAAGATGGTTCTTCTGTTTTGGTTCAATACAGTTCTGATTATGGAGCAGAATATGAAATACCTAATGTAGATGATTTATTAATTATTAAAAATAATGCTGATAACTGTGGTCCTCCTTCATCTGAGCAAGTAATTAATACATATAAATTATTGAAAGAAAAATATCCTTTATATGATATAATTCCATCTAACTTGGATAATTATGCTAGAGCTATATTGCCTTATGCCGATCAATTTCCCGTTTTAGATAAGGAAATAGGAGATACTTGGATCCATGGAATTGCATCTGATCCAAATAAAGTTCTTATTTAT
Organism: Spirochaetaceae bacterium; assembly: GCA_016649775.1. Classification (GTDB taxonomy): domain Bacteria; phylum Spirochaetota; class Spirochaetia; order Sphaerochaetales; family Sphaerochaetaceae; genus Pleomorphochaeta. The sequence continues at coordinate 1,159 of JAENWY010000263.1, read as the reverse complement.
GAGAAACTTTTGAGTTATGGAGAAAAATTAATTAATGAGAAGAAATTAATTATAAATAGTGAAATTTATAATAACTATTATGGTTATTTATTGATGATACCAGAACATACTTGGGGTCTTGACTGTAAAAAATATTTACCAGATTATTCAAATTGGAGTATAGAAGATTTCAAAGAGGCAAGGATGAAGGATTCTATTTGTTTGGATAAAATTCCTCCTAAATATCAGATAGTAGAAAATTTTGCAAAAATTGAATATGCACAGATTTTTAAAAATCATAAAAATTCACGAAATAATCTAACTTATTCTCTATTTGAATCATCACACAAAGAACAAAAGGAGTATTTAAATTCAGCAATAAATAGTTTACCTTTGTTATTACAAGGTGGTTTGAAAGGTGATAAATCAAATGAAGCAGAGGAAATCGATAATCTTACAGTTGATGAGAATGGTATTATTGATTTAGGGATTTGTAAGTGTCAATTTTCTTATCAAACTTTTAGCAGTAATGATTATAACCTTTTCAATAACACCTACAATAGAAATTTCAGGGATAATTGGACTTGGACCTGTTCTGATTTCGGAAAACCAGGTATGGAATTTGTTAAACCTATTCCATTGAGTAAGATATACAACCCAAAATTGATTTCATACGAAAAAGTTGGTTTAAAAAGTATTATTATGATAAAAATGGAAGAAGGAACACCTGATAGTTGTCCATCCTTGTTAAAGATTATTTGTTATAAAAACAAAAAAGATAATTCAATATTTATAAAATGTATTTGGAATAATAAAACGGCTTCAAGGTTACCTGAAGCATTGTGGTTGTCTTTTTATACAGATGAATTAGAATATAAAGTTAAAAAGTTAGGCTCTTATATAGATCCTTGGAATGTCGTTTTTAATGGGGCTAGATCATTACATGTTACAGAAAAAATTAAAGGTAAAAAAATCAGTATTATTCCTTTAACAAATCCTCTGGTTTCCCTTGGTAAAAGAAAATTGTTAAAATTTGATAATAAACTTCCTGAAAAAAATGGTGAATTCCATTTTAATATTTTTAATAATATTTGGGGTACTAATTTCCCTCAATGGTATGAAGGAGAAGGGCAATCAGAATTTATTATTAAATATAATAATAAATAAGGTCATCTTCGTA
>JAENWY010000229.1 GCA_016649775.1 Spirochaetaceae bacterium | reverse complement strand
TTTTTAATGTTACAATATTTCTATTTAATTTTTTTAGCCCAAATATATTCATGTGGTGCTAACTTAAAACCCCATCCAGGTACAATTTCTTTTCCTGTAAATAAATCTTTAAAAGCACCCATAATATAATTTGTTTTTACAAATTCCTCATTATCACTAAAAGAAGCAAAACAAAGTAATTCCTCGTCTTGATTGGTTCTTCTAATTAAGAATACTTTATTATTAGAAGAATCCCAGGTGCTAGTAATTGCATTTTTATCAAAGCAAATACTTTCACTCTTAGCCTCAAGTAAACTTTTTATACCATCATAGATTCTCTCTTGATAACTACCTTTTTCTTTTATTTTTTTAGCTTTTTCCCAATCAAAAGGACTTCGGTGAATATTTCTACTATCATCTTTTCTATCAGGATCATTTATATAAGAATAATCATTTAATTGAGCTATTTCATCTCCACTTGATAATAAAGGAAAACCTTCAATCGATATCATAGCTGAGTGTAATAATAGGTCTCTCTGAATAGCTCTATCTAGTTTTATCTTATTATTTTCTTCTAAAGCTTCTTCAATTCCACAGAAGGATGCAGTTGTTCCACAACTTCTTGCATCCTTAGTTATTTCATCATAATTGTATAAAGCTCCACGAGAGTAACTACCAGGAAAAGAACCTTCAAAGAAATTATAAACAAATTGTTTATGCTCTAATGGATCAATTCCAAGTTGTCTTTCAACTTGGTCATCTAAGGCCCAACCTACATCATCGTGACAACGAAGATAGTTAACAAAATGACAATGAGAAGGAAGTGATAATATAGAATTAACCTGTTCTACTAATAATCTAGTATCTTGGCTTACCAAAGAATCCCAGAAGTTTGCCATAGTTGCTGCATTATATAGTAAATGACATTCAGGATGTTCTTTGGTTCCAAAGTAGGAAGCAAGTTCACTAGGAGCCATTACTACCTCACCTTTTAATATTACAGAAGGACATACTATTTCCATTGCTATTCTAATTATTCTAACAATAGTGTGAACTTGTTTCAAGTTTCTACAGTTGGTTCCAAGTTGTTTCCAAATATAAGGAACAGCGTCTAATCTAAATACTTCAATACCTAGATTTGCAAGTGATAGCATACTATCTACAATATCAATTAATACTTTATAATTTGAATAGTTTAAATCCCATTGGAATGGATAGAATGAGGTTAAGACCCATTTTCCTGTTTCTTTATTAAATGTAAAATTACCTGGAGCTGAAGAAGGAAATACAGAAGGTACAATTGAATCAATTTGATCAGGTATAATTCTATCATCGTAGAAGAAATAATGAGCTTGGGCTTCTTTATCACCCTGTTTAGCAGCAAGGGCAATTGGATGAGTTGAAGAACTATGGTTCATAACAAAATCCATACAAAGACTCATTCCTCTTTTTCTCATAGCTTTAGTTAAACTTGTTAAGGATTCATTAGATCCAAATTTGGGATCTACATCTCTAAAACTATCTACTGCATAGCCTCCATCATTATAAGGATGAGGCATTTTTAATATAGGCATTAAATGGATATAGTTAATTCCTAAATCAGCGAGATAATCAAGTTTTGTCTCTAATCCTTGTAAGTTAGAGGCAAAGAGATCACTATACATGGTGATGGCAATCATTTTATTTGATATATACCAAGTTGGAGTTTTTAGTCTATCTTCATCAAGTTGCTTAAGATCTTTTGCTCTCTCACTTAAACGATTTCTTAAAATAAATTGTAAATCATTTAGTCCAACTGATGAGTTATATAAAGAATAAAATAATTCATTTAATTCATCCTCGTAACTTATATATCTTTCATCAAATAACATTTAATTCTATCCACCTTATCCTATAGATTATAAATAGAATATATCACGTAAACCGGTTTAACGCAACTAAAGAATAAGAGGTATTTTTTTTACAAAATAATTATTATTTTATCCGTAATTAAGTATTTTATTAAAAACTATTAATTAAATTTTCAATATTATTTAGCAATAACAAAATTAGTATAATTATGTAAAAAAAAGATATGCGTATTAGAACAAAAAATACAAGAAATGAACAATTTTGAAATTGTTGCGCTTTTTATTCATTTAAATATTATTACTTATAGCATATGTCTTTTAAAAAATAGAGTATATAGAATAATATTATATAGTAAATAGGTTTGTTCAAGGAAATATCAAGATTAATTTATTGTACAAGCAACTGAATTTCTAGTATACGTAGTAATCATTATATACAATATTAATAAAATATAAAATTATATTAAATTGAATTAATATATATCATATAAGGGGTTATATAATTAATTGAACACATATTAAAAAAGTCAAACACAACAAACGACAGAGCATTAATTATAATCTTATCTATAATGACAATTTAAAAAATTTTTTTTATTATTTATTTATAGTGATAATAACTCTTGACATAACTATTAGCAGATATTATATTTTTATTATAGAAACACAAAAAAATATTTCTTACAAAAGGAAAAACAAATGAAAAAATTATTTACAATCATAACAATCGGATGCCTACTAACAGGAAGTCTATTTGCAGCAACAACACTTACTAAAAAAAATTTAGAAGTAAATTTAAATGTTAAACAAATAGAAATCGCACCTGAATTTAAACTTATTTATGGGAACACTTCTACATTAGCTACTGAAGGTTCAGCTACAGCTTTAAATGTAACAACTCGTAATGGTAACCCTTTAAACTTTAGTAATAATACACGAACTGAAAGGTTTACAATTACTTTAGCTAATGATATTAACTTAAGTTCAGCAAATACCTATACTATTTCAATTAGTCCTACTTTCTTTTCTGGTACAATAGCTAATAATACTGTAACTTTGACAGACTTACCAATTTCTGTAATAAGCCCTACCGTTGGTCAAGTTAGCCCTTCTGATTTTACTTTTGTTCCTACCTCCTCAGGGGTTTTGGGATCTATTGCAAGAAGCTATCCAATAGGATTAACTGAAGCTTCATCAACTAATGCAACTTTTGGATTATTCTATCTTGATTGGGATGCAAACAATGCAATCGTTGCTGGTTCTTATAGCAGTACTGTAACAATTGCAATTACACAAGCCTAATAATTAGTTAGATTATTCGTATATCAATAAAACCCAAGGCTAGATCTTTGGGTTTTATTATTTCTATTGTAAAAGGTCAATTGGATTAATCTATTGATATTTCTAAAATATGGAGCATTATATAAGGAGTCTAACAAAGGATATTTCATTGTTTATTAATAGCATATTGGTAGGTGTTCTATTTAAAAGAATATAGTTCTCAGTAACTGTAATTAGGGCCATTATGGTTATTCTATTCTTTTAAAAATTTAAGCCATACAAATTCTTTTGATTTTGTATGACCTTTTTTAAAGGAAGGCTTAATATTATATTATAATTACCCAATTTAATGATAAATGCCAATTCAGGTTCAAAATATTAACCTCCATGATATTTGTAATTATTCATTATTTAAGAAGGCTGTATCAAAATCTAATAAATTTAAATCTCTGGCTTATAAATAATTATTAAATAGTGATTTTATAAAATATTTCATTGACAATACAAAAATGTAAGGTATGATGTATATATTCT
>JAENWY010000070.1 GCA_016649775.1 Spirochaetaceae bacterium | reverse complement strand
AACTCGTGTTGCCGAGATGAAAACCCGGTGTCCTAACCACTAGACGAAGAAGACATATTACAAGAGATGAGCTGCAATGGATTCGAACCATTGACCCACGCCTTAAAAGGGCGTTGCTCTACCTACTGAGCTAGCAGCCCTTGCAACGAGTTGGAATATAACAGTAAAGTGCTTATCTAATCAACCCTATTTGAAAAAAAACATGAAAAACATTTAAAATCAATAAATTAGTTCTTTTTTAGTGATATAAAGTGCTAATTTAGAGTAAATTCATTCTTTTTATAATTTATTAAACCTTCTTTTTGTAGCTTGGAAAGTTCCTTACTGAGAGCTGCTCTATCAACACATAAGAACTCTGAAAGTTCAGTTCTGTTGTACGGAATAACAAAGGTTTTTTTCTTTTCTTTTTCAGATACCCTAGATAGATAGGATAATATTTTATCTTTCATATTTCTTTTAGTAATATGCTCTAGTTTTCTGTTCATTGCCATAGTTTTTTTAGCTAGTATCATTATTAGATTTATTAAAATCGTATCATGAAATACATAACCTTCTTGACAAGGATTTAGTATCAAATCTGTATTAATTAATAATATTTTAACAGTTGTTTTTGCAATAGCTGTATTCTCTAAAGGAATATTTTGAATTGCAAATACTTCCCCGAATATTTCATTTTCGTGTAATTCTCCAACAATTGTTTTATTACCCCAGAAATCTTCTCTGATTACATGAGCTACTCCCTCAATTATTAAGCCTATATTTTCACTGAGGTTACCAGCTAAAAAAATAATTTCATTTTTTTTATAGATTTTAACTTTAGCTTTTGAGCATCCAAGAAATTTAATTATATTTTCTTCACTAAAATTTTTAAATATTGGAGCTTTTTTTATTGTTTCTATGTATTCTTTCATTTTGTTAATTATAGGATTATAGAATTTGTTTGGTCAATGAAATAATTTGAGAAATCATGAATTGCTAATATAATTATTTAAATAAGTCCAAGAGTTGCAAGAATAAAAATCCAAAGGAAAATTGTAATAATAGATAATAATGTAGAAACTACAACAATTTGTCCAGCAAGCTCCGCATCACTATTCATTTCTGCAGCCATTGTAAAACTACTAACTGCTGCAGGCGCAGCAAGACAACCCATGACTACTCCTATTCCTACCCCTGTGACGCCTAAAGCCAGACATCCTAATATTGCTATTAATGGTACTACTATTAATCTTCCTAGAGCACCAAGCAGAATTAGTTTAATATTATTTTCCATTTTAGATAATTCTAAAGTTCCTCCTAGAATTATAAAAGCCAAGGGCGTTGCTACTTTAGAAATACTATTCATTGGATTTAATATTATGTATGGAATCTTTATATTAAAGCCATAGAAGATAAAGCCAAATAAAGCTCCTATAATAAGAGGATTTTTAAATATGTTAATAATTAATCTTAAGGGCTTAATTGTTTTTTCACTATAAAGTTCTAATAAAACAACAGCAAGTACATTTAAAAGAGGCACTGTTGTTATAATAACTATACTGGTTTCACTATAGGCTTTATCACCATAGAGAGATAAAATAACGGGAAGACCAAAAATGATAGCATTACATCTAAACCAAGCTTGGGTTAATACACCTTTTTGTCCATTATTTAAATGAGTTTTCTTGTTAAGAATTAAGGGCATGAAAATTGTAGTAAAAGTTAAAGTGAAAAATATAACTGAAACAACTTTTAGCGTATTATTATCAATATGAAACCCTTGATCCATATTGTAAACATTTAAAAATAATACAAGAGGAAGAGGTAATCTAAAAACGAATCTGTTCAAATCTGTTAGAGATTTTTTACTTATCCATCCCAGATGAGAGGAAAGATATCCAATTCCTAAGAGTACAAATATAGGAAATACAACATTTAATGCAAGTAATAAATTATCCATAAATTATCCTTATAATATTCCCGCAGTCTTTGCAATAAATATCCAAAAAAACAGTGTTATTACAGATAAAAATGTACTTACTACAACAAGTTGTCCCGATAGTTCAGCATCTCCACCCATTTCTTTACTCATTGTATAGGAAACAACAGCAACAGGAGTTGCCATTGTTGCTATGATAGAGCCAATATAATTGCCTCTCAATCCAATTGCTAGGCCAATTAGTATAATTATTAGAGGAGTAGTAACAAGTCGTCCGAAAGTGCCCACTAAAATAAGCTTTATATTCTTGCCTATTTTAGATATTTCAAGTGTTCCTCCTAAAACAATAAAGGCTAGGGGAGTTGCTGTTTTAGAAAGTTGGGTAAATGGTTTATCAATGATTGAGGGTAATCTTATTCCAGAAAAGAATATGAGAAATCCTATGAAAGCTGCAATTAATAGAGGATTTTTTATAATACTCTTTATTAGCACAAGAGTATTAATATTTTTACCTTGGTAAAGTTCTAGAAGTATGACAGCTAGTATATTTGAGGTTGCAATAGCAGTGATTATGATTATTGAAACAATTCCTAATCCATTTTCACCATATAGTGAAGTTGCAAGAGGAAGACCAAATATTATTGTATTGCCTCTAAACCAAGCTTGAACTAATGACCCTTTTTGTGGGTTACTAAGTTCGGTAGTTTTGTTTAATATTATAGAAAGGAAAACAACAACAGCCGTAAATACTCCAATAATTAAGAATATAAGCTTTATTGTGTCTCCCTCAAAAGTTGTTCCTCTATTCATCTTATAAATATTATAAAAGAGCATTAAAGGAAGAGGTAATCTGAAAATAAACGTATTTAAATCATTTAACGTATCAATTTTAACCCATCCTAGTGCTCTAGATAGTGCTCCAAGAGCAAGTAAAATAAATATTGGAGATACTACATTAAGTGCAAATAATAAATTTTCCATAAACAATCCAAATTTTAAATTTTGGTTAGTATATCATTCCTCCTCTTTCTATAGAAGATACTTAAATGATTATTTATTTTCTGTATTCGTAGTTTCTTTGTTGCATCTTAAACAATTTCCATGAGGACCTCTACATTGATCTTGTCTACCGCAAATTTCAACATCACCCCCCTCAATTAGAAGGTCTAACCCTTCAACTAGTGCTGAAGCAATTTTTTTTCTAGCTATGGTGTATATAGCCTGAGTTGTTGTTCTAGCAACATTCATTCTTTGAGCTGCTTCTTCTTGCATTAAATTCTCATGGTCTATAAGTCTTATAGCCTCATATTCATCTAAAGTCATTATAATTACTTTGCTATTTTGTTTACCTTTTGGGCCAAATCTGGTGTAAGCAGGAGCATCACCACAAATTCTTCTATTCTTTTTTGGTCTTGGCATATTCTATTTCCTTTTATTAATAATTAAATAATAAATTGTTTTTTAATAAATTGCAAATTGTTGAAAAAAATGCAAATAATATATTAATTATTGTGGCAATCAGTACTTTCTTCATCTCCGTGTTCATGTCCAGAACAAGCAAAATCAGGATTGTATTGAAGCTTTTCTTCTAAGAAATCTGTTACTGCATTATCTGAATTTCCTATAGCCCCAGGGTATAAATCAATACCAGCTTCTGAAATATATTGGCGGGCTCCTTCACCTAAACCACCGCAAATTAAAATCTCTGCGCCGTTTTCTTTTAAGAAAGTTGGAAGTGTTCCGTGAGCATATCCAACAGGTTCTTTAACAGTGCTAGATATAATTTTATTATCTTCGATACTATAAAACTTGAAAGTTTTTGTATGACCAAAATGTTGAGAAATTTCTCCATTTTCATATGTTGTTGCTATAATCATTAATTTTCTCCTAATAGATATAATTATACAATAACAATAGTAGGGTTTTAGACATAAGTCAATTATTAGAGTGTTTAATTAGTTAATTAATTTATAGCAAGATATATCTATTATGTATTAAAAATTTCTATTTTTTGAAAAATAGTTAAACCAACTTAAAAATTATAGTCATATTTGAAGAAAAAAGAGAGTACCTATTTATAGATTATTACTTATTGGCAAAAGCTCATTATTGATATTAAATCTTCTAGAGTTCAATCTTTCAAGTATAAAGAAAACAATGAAGTTAAGGAAATATATGAAAAATAATATTAGAAGCTTTGGTTTTATTATTGGTATTACCGTTGCTTTTGTAGCGGCTAACAAATTTAATTATATTTTCAATGGAGTATCAGCACTCATTAATTCCTTTTAGCTTTATATTAAGGTCATACTGATTTCTCTAAGTAAGTGGTTTTGATTTAAGTGATATCTATTGGAGAATTTATGAGCCCTATGTTACTAATTAACTTGTTGCTTTTACTATATCAATAGACAATAATAATATTATTTCCTTTGGCTATATTTCTGCGAAATTAGTATTTGAAAAATTTAAGTTGTCTTGGTGTGGCATTAAAGCTGTGCCTACATTTAAATATAGTTCTTTCAGTACTATTTTTTATAAATCAAATTGAAAAATAATAAAAAAAATAAGGAAAAGATACAATTTTTTCTTTACAACTAATATATTAGTATGTTAGTATATGCATATTCAAGAGAGGTATGCAATGAAGCTAACAAATTTAGATATTGATTTAATTGAAGGTTATGAACTTCCAAAATTTGACGTTGAGAAAATGAGAAAAGATACTCAAGATAATTGTAACTGGATACACTTTGGTGCTGGTAATTTATTTAGAGGCTTTCCTGCTGCACGTATGCAAGACTTATTAGAAAAGGGTTTAAGTTCTACCGGCATAGTAGTGGGAGAATGTTTTGATTTTCAAATCATTGATGACATTTATCATAAATATGATAACAATTCATTACTTATTACTCTAAAAGGAACTGGTAAAGTAGAAAAAAAGGTTATTTCCTCCGTTGCTGCATCTTACAAGGCTTCCCCTTTAGAAAGTGAAGATTATAAGGAACTAAAAAGATTTTTCAAAAGTCCCTCATTACAAATGGTTAGCTTTACAATTACAGAAAAAGGTTATGATATTAGTTCTCCTTTTATTCAAGACGATATATTAAAAGGCCCAAATAAAGCTATTACAATTATGCCTGTTATTACTTCTTTAGCAATAGAAAGATTCAAAAATGGTGCAAAACCATTTGCATTTGTTTCAATGGATAACTGTTCTCACAATGGTGAAAAACTTAAAGCTGCAGTAATTTCAATTGCAAAAACATGGGTATCAAACAAGAAAGTTAATAAAGCTTTTCTCGATTATCTTGAGGATACAACAAAAGTAGCTTTTCCTTGGAGTATGATTGATAAAATTACACCAAGGCCTGATCCTATTATAAAACAAATGTTAGTTGATGAAGGTTTTGAAGATAATGAAATACTTATTACTGACAAGAATACATACATTGCTCCTTTTGTTAATACAGAAGAAAGTGAATATCTAGTAATTGAAGATACCTTTCCAAATGGTAGACCTAGATTAGAAGAATCTGGAATTTATTTTACAGATAGAGATACTGTTAATAAAGTTGAAAAGATGAAGGTCTGTACTTGTTTAAATCCTTTGCACACTGCAATGAGTATTGTTGGTTGTTTATTAGGTTATAATAAAATATCTGATGAAATGGAAGATATTGATATTGTTAAATATATTAAGGGCATTGGTTATGATGAAGGTCTCAAGGTTGTAGTAGATCCTAAGATTATTAGTCCAAAAGCTTTTATTGATGATGTAATAAACAATAGATTAGCTAATCCTTTTATGCCTGATACTCCACAACGTATTTCAACTGATACTTCTCAAAAGATTTCTATCAGATTCGGTGAGACAGTTAAAGCTTATATTGCAGATAGTAATCTTGATGAAGGTGATTTAAAGTTAATTCCATTTTTCATGGCAACCTACATAAGATACTTAATGGGTATTAATGATGAAGGTGATTCATTTACCTTAAGTTCAGATCCTAGATCTGAAGAACTATGGGTTTATGTAAAGAACTTAAAATTAAAATTATATACAATTGAAGAAGCTCAGAAATTATTGAAGCCTATTCTACAATTAGAAAATCTATGGGGTTTTGATTTATATAATTCAAAACTCAAAGATGTAGTTGTTGAATACTTTGTTTCTATGGTTTCAGATAGAGGAATGGTTAGAAAATCATTACACTCAGTATTAAAATAAAGGAAAATAAATATTATGAAAATGACATTACGATGGTACGGTTCAGCATACGATACTGTAACTCTTGAACAGATTAAACAGATTCCAGGTGTAACTGGGGTTATTACAACTCTTTATGATGTTCCAGCTGGTGAGAAATGGAGTGCTAAAGCAATTAAATCTATGAAAGATGAAGTTGAAGCAGCTGGTTTAGAAGTTAGTGGTATTGAAAGTGTAAATATCCATGATTCAATCAAGATTGGTACCCCTGATAGAGATAAATATATCCAAAATTATATTGAAACTCTTGAAGAATTAGGCAAACAAGATATTAACTTGGTTTGTTATAATTTCATGCCTGTATTTGATTGGCTTAGAACTAAGCTTGATAAAAAGAGACCTGATGGCTCAACTGTATTAGCATATGATGCTTCAGTTGTTGAAAATCTAACTCCACAAATGCTATTTGATGAAATTAAGAATTCTAGCAATGGCTTTATTATGCCAGGTTGGGAACCTGATAGACTTGATCATATTAAAGGCTTATTTGAAGCATATAAAGGTGTTGATGAAGAAAAATTATTTAATAATTTAGTTTATTTTTTAAAAGCAATTCAACCTGTTTGTGAAAAATATGGGATGAAGATGGCAATACATCCAGATGATCCCTCTTGGCCTCTATTTGGTCTACCTAGAATCATAAGAAATCAAGAAATGATTACAAAATTATTAAAGGCTGTTGATGCACCATTTAACGGTTTAACTTTCTGTACAGGTTCTTTAGGAACTAACTTAGATAATGATTTGCCTAAAATGATTAGAGCCTTTGGTTCAAGAATTCATTTTGCACACATTAGAAACTTACATCATTTTAGTCCTGGTGTATTTGAAGAAGCTGCACATTTATCATCAGATGGTTCTTTTGATATGTACGAGATTGTAAAAGCTCTCTATACTGTTGGATTCGAAGGACCTATTAGACCAGATCATGGTAGAACAATGTGGGGTGAAAAATGTATGCCAGGTTATGGTTTATATGATAGAGCTCTTGGTGCAACCTATATTAATGGTCTTTGGGAAGCAATTGATAAGAATACAAAGGGTAATTAAATGAAATCGACTCAGGGTAATGAAATATATATTAAACTTAAGAAGGATATAATATCTTTAAAATTGGAGCCAGGTGCTCAATTAAGTATTAAAGAGTTGATTTCTTCTTTAGGTGTATCTCGTTCCCCTATAAGAGATGCTTTTCTTAAACTTTCAAATGAAAGACTTGTTGATATTATTCCTCAAAGTGGATGTCGTGTGACTACTATTGATGTAAACAGGGCAGAGCAGGAGAGACTAATTAGAAAGAGTGTAGAACTTGAAATGATTAGGAGAAAAATGCTAGTTGTCGATAGAGAATTTATACTACAGCAAAAATCAAATTTGATGTTTCAAAATAATGCAATAATTGAGAATGATTTGCCTAAATTTTTTAAACTTGATGAAGAATTTCACAAAAGATTATTTGAATCTAGTGGTTTGTTGTATACTTGGGAAATTATAGAAAATAATACCTGTAGTTCTTATCAAAGAGTTCGGGTACTTTCTATGAGAGTCAGTGGAGTTGCTAATAATATATTAGAACAACATGATGGTATGAGAAGAGTATGTGAGAGCGGAGATTTTGATAAACTATTTGAAATTGATAAAGTTCATTTATCTAAGATAAATGAAGAATTTCCATATTTATTTGAAAAATTCCCAACATATTTCACTCAAAAATAAACAATTTGAATATCTATAATAGTAAATCCAGCAGTAACCTGCTGGATTTGTATTTACTAATCGTTTAAGAACTTTTTAATATTGTTAAATGATATATCTTTTACAACTTGTGATAAATATTCCATGTCATTTGGGATTTCACCATTTTCTACCCAGTCTCCAATTATATTACACATAATACGTCTAAAGTATTCATGTCTAGGGTAAGATAAGAAAGATCTACTATCTGTTAACATTCCAACAAATTGTGTAATTTGTCCAAGGTTTGCTAAAGTTTTCATTTGTTGTGTCATTCCATCTATATGATCTATATACCACCAACCTGAACCTAACTGCATTTTATTCTCATTACCATCTTGGAAACTTCCCATAATTGTTCCTAGAGAATAAAAGTCATTTGGATTTAAGGAATAAAGTATTGTTTTAGGTAATTCATTGGTTTTATCTAATTCATCTAAGAAGGCAACTGTGGATTTAGCTATTAATGTGTCATTGCAACTATCAAAACCAGTATCTGGTCCAAATTGTTTGAATTTTCTAGTAGAATTGTTTCTTAATGAATTTATGTGTAATTGCATTACCATATTATGTTTATTATATAATTTAGCTAAATGTAATAATAAATAGCCATGCCACATTTCGATTTCTTTTTCATTTAGTTTTTCATTATATAATCTTTTTTTAAGAATTTCAGTAGCTTCTGATTCTGTAGCAAATAGTGAAGGTGGTGCATCATTTATACCATGATCTGATGATTTAGCTCCATTTTGAATAAAGAAATCTAATCTGCTTGATAAGCCATCAACAATATCTTTTGCACTCTTAATTTTAGTTGAAGTAATCTTTTCAAGTTTTTCTAAGAAAACTGTAAATGTATCATACTCAATATTTGTAAATTTATCGGGTCTAAAAGAAGGGATTATCTTAGCTGGACATTTGTTTTCTTCTCTAATTTGAGTATGAAATTTTAAATCATCAGTAGGATCATCAGTAGTTCCAACAGCATATACCTTAAAGCGTTTCATAATTCCCCAAACAGAAAAATCTGGATCATTTTTTAATATTTCATTTGCTCTATCATATATTTTTCTAGCATTTTTAGTATTTAACACATCTGTAATACCAAAGTATCTTCTTAATTCTAAATGAGTCCAATGATATAAGGGATTTCCAATAAGTTTTTCCATTGTTGCAGCCCAAGCATAGAATTTATCAAAATCATCACCATCACCAGTAATTAATTTTTCATCGATGCCATTAGTTCTCATCTGTCTCCATTTGTAATGATCCCCATCAAGCCAAGCTTTTGTGATTGTTGTAAATCGTGCATTTTTGGCAATGTCCTCAGGAACTAAATGGCAATGATAGTCAAAAATAGGCATATCCTTGGAATATTTGTTAAATAAAGTACTTGCCGTTTTTGTGTTTAATAAAAAATCTTCCCCTAGGAATTCTTTCATTCAATTTTCTCCTTTTTAATAATTAGACTCTAAGAATAGATATACTAATATATTAGTTCATTGATTTATTATATAGTTCTAACTCTATTAAGTCAAGAAAAAAAGTGTTTTACATATTGTTATTAACCTAGTTAGATTCCTTAAGCTTTTAATTAACAAGTTACCCATTGAATATCACAAACAGCCTAAAATTTTAGTTTTTTT
>JAENWY010000030.1 GCA_016649775.1 Spirochaetaceae bacterium | reverse complement strand
TTTTTTCCTAACAAGAATTATTTATTTTAAGACTATTTTGACCTTATTTTTAATTAGAGCGGTAATTTTCTTGTATTTGAATTGATTAGATGATAAAATAATAACCATGATTATGTTAAAAGTGAAACCTTAATTATCTTGTCGGAAAATTAGGAGGTTTCACTTTTTTCTTCTCTTTTTTAAATTTTAATTTTAAGTAACTACTTGCACATGGTAGTTATTAGTAATATCTATAATAAATTCAATTATAAAATTTGTTTTCTGGGTAAAAAGTGATAGATTGGGAAGTCCTTAGTTGAGAAACTAGCAAGAATTCGTGAGTATTAAAAACCATGTCAATTTCACCTCTTAGCATATTACCTACAGCACTGCAGAGACTAAAAAATTATCTTATGAGTTAAATCCTTTAAAAAAAGGGCTTTTCAGGACATTCAAGGGGTAAAAAAAGTTTTCTAAACCATCATTCTGTATTTGATCGAGTTGATATACAAGATTTTTTGAACCTGTATTCTTTTATAAACGCTACACCTAGTGGAATCTTTTATAAACTAGAAAAAATTCTAGATTTAGCACTTAAAGCTCCAGTTACACTTAAATATAGAGATCAATATTCATTTAAAGACCGTAATTGAATTTTTTTATCAATTTCACCTACTATGTGCAAGTAGGTACTTTTAATTTTAATAATATGCTTATTTTATAATAACTAAGTTGATAAATACAGGTGACAACCTGTTGTATATCTTATTTTGCTTTAATAGACAAATATATTAATCGGCAAAGAGAAAACTAGAGTGAGCAATAAAAATATAGAAAAATCAAATATCTTTCTATATTTTTATAAAAAGTATTATTAAGAGCCATATTAGTAATAATTAGTATTTACTAATATATTACTCTTTTGTTATAGTGGCCTAGCACGTTGTGCGCTTAGAACCAAGGTGGATGTGGCACGCTTTCTATTTATTTAGTTTGCAGCATCTTGGCGTAGGGAAACTTGTGTTTCTGACTATTCTATCTGAGTGAGGTTTTTTATTATGAATGAATTGTTATGGTTCGTCTTATTATTACTCAACTTTGTGGCTATTATGTTAGCCTTTCGTATTTATGGAAAATTAGGATTATATTTATGGATTCCTGTTTCTGTAATAATTGCAAATATTCAAGTTACAAAAACTGTAAATTTATTTGGACTTGAAGCTACTCTTGGCAATATTGTTTATGCAACAGGATTTCTGGCTACAGATATTTTGTCTGAATGTTTTGGCGAAAAAGATTCAAGAAAAGCTATTGGAATTGGATTCTTTTCTTTAATTTGTTTTACTATTTTTATGCAAATTGCAATTGCTTTTGTTCCTGCAGAATCTGATTTTGCTCAATCTTCTCTTTCAACAATTTTTTCCATTATGCCTAGAATTACTATTGCTTCTTTAATTGCATATTTTTTTAGTAATAACCATGATATTTGGGCTTATGAATTTTGGAAAAAACGATTTCCAGGTAACAATAAAATTTGGCTTAGAAATAATGCTTCTACTTTTATTTCTCAATTAATTGATTCTATTTTATTTACATTTATAGCTTTTTATGGTGTTTTTCCAATGGATGTTTTACTTCAAATTTTAGCGTCAACTTATATTCTTAAATGGGTTGTTGCTGTCTTTGATACTCCATTTATGTATCTAGCAAAAAAATGGTTTGATGAAGGTAAAATTAAAACAACAATATAATTGTTTAAAATTAAAAAATGGGGGAAAGTAATATTACTTTCCCCTTAAATTTTTATATATGACCTTCTTTTAGTGGTAGATGTTTCATCATATCTTTAATACCTTTTTCAGTGCCACAATAAATGGTTCTTTCACTAACGCCCCTATAG
This sequence comes from Spirochaetaceae bacterium, assembly GCA_016649775.1. Classification (GTDB taxonomy): domain Bacteria; phylum Spirochaetota; class Spirochaetia; order Sphaerochaetales; family Sphaerochaetaceae; genus Pleomorphochaeta. The sequence goes on along the minus strand of JAENWY010000030.1, from coordinate 12,190 downwards.
ATTAGCATTTTATCTGTATAAACTAATGGAGTGTTATCACTATACATAACTTTAAATCCTAAATGTCTTAGAATTGCATGAGAGGCACATATGTCCCAAATGAATGCTCGTTGATTAATACAACCTTGAATAAATGGAAAAACTACAGGGCAAATTATATGAATAATAGTTGAGCCAAATGTTCTAATTTTCCCATTGTAGTTATCAAAGTTTATAACCTTTTGTGTTTTAGAACTAATTGTAATTTGCTTAATAATATCTTTATCTTCTTCAAGTTTTTCTACAATTTCATTGTCGATTAATAGTTTTTTCCCAGGGTCTAGTCTAATGGTTAAAGCCTCTTTTGCTCTTCCAAAACGAGGAGCTACAATCATAGCGCCAACAGGGTCTCTATTGCTATCTAATATACCAAGAGCAACTGCAAAACTTGGGAATCCATTTGAATAAACATCTGTTCCATCAATGGGATCTAAAACAAAGGTGTAAGGTGCATTTGAGTCAAATGGGGTTATTTCTTCTTCAGATATAACATTAGAAGTTGGAAATAACTCTTTGATAATATTGATTATTCTGGTGGAAATTTCTAAATCTGTTTTAGTTAATATTGTCCCATCACTTTTAAAAGATCTAACAATTTTGCTTTGATATTTAACAGCAATATGTGAACACGCTATTACTTCGTCCATTAATTTGTCTAATTTGTTAGATTCTAATATATTATATAAATACTCATTTTCTTTCATAATTGCTTCTCTTTTTATTGTTTGATTATATTCATTGTGTTATTCTCATTCTATCATATGGAAAATAAGATATCACAACAAGTACAACAATACATAAAAACTGGAAAGGCCTTCAAAGAAATAAATTCAGGTGCAGATAATGTTTGCATTACTGGATTAGATGGCTTTGTTTTGGCACAATTTATCAGATCGATTTATCGTACCCGTAGAGGCAAAATTTGGGCAATTCTTCCAACAAAGGATAGTTGCATAAATTTATTAAAAGACTTTGGAAGAACTGTAAACAATGATGGAACAATTAGTATAAACGATGGTGATGTAGAAGTTCCCATATTATACCTTCCAAGTAATGATAAAAAACTATACTCTGATTTTGAACCTGGTAATCTTGAATACAAACAATTACATGTATTACAGAGAATTAGTGAAGCAAAAGATGCAATTATTGTAACTCATTTAAGAGCTTTTGCTAATACTGTTGTCTCTAATAAATCTATAGATAATTCTTCTCTAACTCTTCGAGTTGGTGGGAAATTTGATTCAACAAATATCGCTCAAACTCTTGCAGCTGCCGGATATATTAGAACAACAAGCATATCTTTGCCTGGTGAATTTACTGTTAGAGGTGAAGTAGTTGAAATTTTTGCATTTTCTGAAGATAACCCTATTAGAGTTTATGCAAATTGGGATGATATAGAAAAGATAGCAACATTTGATCCTTTAACCCAAGAAACAATTGAAAAATTAGATAAGATAAGCATAAGTATGTTTGAAGGAAAAGATGAAATAGAGTTTACTCATATTAATTCTTATTTTGAGAAGCATGATTATTTTGCTTTTTTAGGTGATATTAGATTAAATACATCTTATAAGAGTTTGTTAACCGAAGCAAAATCTTTATATCGTGAAGCCTATCACAAAACTACTGATGCACCAAAACCAGATGAGGTTTTATTAGATTATCCGCTTTTTTATAATGAATGCAAAAATAAGTTTACTCTGATTGATTTAAAAAAAGAGAACGAAATAAGTTACAAATATGAAATAGATGGTCCTAAATCTTTTTTTGGCGATTTTGTTAGATTAAAAGGTGAGTTAGAATCCCGTTTTGCAATGGGGTGGTCTGTTTATATTTTTACTTCTAATCTTGTCCAAAAAGACAGATTAAGGCAAATGCTCAAGGGATTTGATAAAATTGTTTATTTAGATTATGAAATTTCAGGTGGTTTTTCTATTCCTCAAATGAGAGTAATAGGAATATGTGAATATGAAATTTTTGGAAGACGTAAACAAATAATAAAAACATTACAACACACAAAAAGTAGTCCACTTGAATCATTTGTTGAATTAAAAGAAGGCGATTATGTAGTTCATGTTAACTATGGTGTTGGAAAATTTATAAAAATTGATAGAGTAAAATCATTTGATAGAGAACGCGATTATATTAAAATAGCATACGCAAGTGGAGATAATATATATGTTCCTATTGAACAAGCTAACTTAGTACAAAGATATATTGGTTCTAATGGAAATGCTCCTTCACTTGATAAAATTGGGAGTAAAGTTTGGGAAAATAAGAAGGCTAAGGCACGAAAAAGTGCTGAGGAATTAGCTGATTATTTAATTAAATTATATGCAAAAAGAAAAGCAGCTGTAGGATTCCCTTTTGAACGAGACAATGATATGCAACTTCAATTTGAAGCTATGTTCCCCTACCAAGAAACACCTGATCAATTAACTTGTATTGAAGATATTAAATTGGATATGGAAAGTAGCAGTGTAATGGATCGTCTTGTATGTGGTGATGTAGGTTTTGGTAAAACTGAAATTGCTTTTAGAGCAACCTTTAAGGCTGTTATGAGTGGTAAACAGGTAGCTTTTTTGGCTCCTACTACTATTTTGGCGGAACAACATTTTAATAACTTTATAGAACGCGTTCAAGAATTTCCAATTAATGTAGCACTCCTTTCTCGAGTAATACCAAAAAAGACACAAAAGAAAACTCTAGTTGCTCTTGCTGAGGGTGGTGTTGATGTTCTATTTGGTACGCATAGAATTCTTCAAAAAGATATTTTATATAAAGATCTTGGACTATTAATAATTGATGAAGAGCAGAGATTCGGAGTAAAAGACAAAGAGAAAATTAAAACAGTAAGATCTTCTATTGATTCTTTAGCTCTATCAGCTACGCCTATTCCTAGAACACTTTATATGTCCTTATTAAAAATTCGTGATATGTCTTTATTAAAAACACCTCCAATTGCTCGTCTAAGTATTGATACACATATTGAAGGATGGAACCTTGAGTTAGTAACAAGGGCAATTAGGGAAGAAGTAGATAGAGGAGGGCAAGTATTCTATTTACATAATAGAGTTGAGTCTCTTGACCAAGTTGTGAATATGTTGAGTGAAGAATTACCTGATGTGACTATTGAATTTGCTCATGGTCAAATGGATCCAAAAAAACTTGAAGATACAATGCGACGATTTGTTCATGAAGGTATACAAGTATTAGTTTCAACAACAATAATTGAAAATGGTATTGATATACCAAATGTAAATACAATTGTAATAGATAGAGCAGATCAATACGGTCTATCTCAGTTATATCAGTTGAGAGGAAGAGTAGGACGTTCAGAGCGTAATGCTCATGCTTATTTATTATATCCAGAATATAAAGCTCTAAGTGAAATTGCTTTAAAAAGATTAAAAACTATAAGTGAGAACACAGGCCTTGGAGCTGGCTTTAAAGTTGCCCTTAAAGATATGGAAATTCGAGGGGCTGGAAATTTACTTGGAAAACAACAGAGTGGACAACTTGCATCAGTTGGTCTTGATATGTATATTAGATTACTCGATGAAGCTATTAATAGTTTAAGAGCTACTAGCCAAGATGAATTAGATAGTGAAGTATTTCTTGAACTTGATTACACTGGTTTTATTCCAGATTCATTTATTAAGAATACTTCAATTAAGTTTGAAATCTACAAAAAAATTGCAGCTATTAATACAGATACCGAATTACAAGTATTATCAAGTGAAATATCAGACAGATTTGGAAACCCTCCTGAAGAGGTATTAAATTTATTATATATAGCTGAGCTAAAAATTGTTTGTAGAAAATTGAAAATTGTACACCTTGCTGAAAGAAATGGTCGAGTTAATGTTCATCTTAGAGCGATGAAAGTACTAAAGCCTGAAAGATTAACTTCTTTGCTTGCCTATAGCAATGGAGCGGTATCTTATGATACAAGGAAACCACTTATAATTAAATTGAAGACTGAGGCTGTATCTTTAAAGGATAAGAGTTTATTCATCCTGGAGATTTTAAAGCAATTAGTTTAGGAGAAAAAGGTGAAAGAAAAAGCAGAAACCATATATAATGAAATTCCAGAACTTGCAATAGTTGAGAAGAAATATAAAGGGAGTGAAGAAACGAAGGGTGTAAGATCCTTTGTTCTAAGAACGACTCCTTTGCATACTTTTCAAGTAGATGCTGTTAGAAATTATTATTCTCATTATGGTTTAACCTATAAAAATGAAATAATTAATTATAAAGATGTTTTCAATAATGATAATCCGGTGATAGTTGAAATTGGTTTTGGAATGGGTGTTTCAACAGTTAGAATTGCTAAAACTAGATCTGAATATAATTACATAGGTATTGAAGTATTTTTGAATGGTTTTACAAAGACTTTATCTGATGTTGGTAATGATAAAATAGAGAATGTTAGACTCATGAGATTTGATGCAATTTCTGTTTTGAATGATATGCTTGAAGATAATTCTTTAGCCGGATTTCATATTTTCTTTCCTGATCCATGGCCTAAGAAAAAACATAATAAGAGAAGATTAATTCAAGATTCTTTTGCCTCTTTACTTGCTAAAAAATTAAAAAAAAGTGGTTATATCTACTGTGTTACTGATTGGGAAGAATATGCTGAACAGATTATGGAAGTTTTTAATAATATAGATGGTATTAAAAATCCTTATGAAGGATATGCTCCTTCAAGAGACTGGAGACCAACTACTAAATATGAAACTAGAGGTGTAGATTTAGATTATAAGATTTCTGAAGTATGGTTTGAAAAAGAATAGTAATACATTTATTTGTTAAAAAAAAAGAGGATTTCTTTATAATTGAAATCCTCTATTTGTCTAATTATTTAATAAGTAATATATTTTTCAGACTTATTTATTCTATATTTTTTGAATCAGCTATTACTAAATCTGAAGCGCGTCCACTAAGTGGTTCATAGTGTGAAAATTCTAATTCGAAACTACCAGTTCCACTAGTCATACTTTTTAAATCAATAGCATAGTTTAACATTTCAGATTGAGGAACAGTTGCAATAACTTCTTGCAATCTACCAAATTCCTGTTGTCCACTTACTCTTCCTCTTTTGCTACTTAAATCAGATAAAATATCACCAAGGTATTTATTGTCAACAAAAACATGAACTTCCATGTAAGGTTCTAATAATGTAACGTTTGCTTTTTCTAGTGCAGCTTCTAAAGCTCCTTTTGCTGCAAGCTTAAATGCCATTTCAGAAGAATCAACAGGATGTTCTTTACCATCTATTAGATTGATACCAATATCTACAAGAGGATATTTAGCAAGATATCCTTCACTCATTCTCTCTATTAATCCTTTTTCAATGCCGGGAATATATCCTTTAGATACAGAGCCACCTTTAATAGAGTTAATAAATTCGTATTTTTTCCCTCTTTCAATAGGATAAGCTTCTATTAATACTTTACCATATTGTCCATGGCCACCACTTTGCTTTTTGTGTGCATATTCAACAATGCCACTTTTCTTAGTAATGGTTTCACGGTATGCAACTTTAGGAAGTTTTGTGTGAATTATAATTTTTTGTTTTTCACATACAGTATCAAGTATTAATTGAAGATGGACATCTCCCATTCCTTTTACAATAGATTCTTTTGTTTCTTTATTAAATCCAGTTTTAAAAGTTAAATCTTCTTCTGCAACTTTGTGAAGATAATCATTAAGTTTATCTTCAGACTTTTTATCTTCTGTATTTATGGCTAATGCATAAATAGGTTCAGGTATTGATAAAGGTTTAAAAGTAAAATTATTTTTATTTGGGTTTTCGAGAAGAGTACAGTTAGTTTCACAAATACTACTTTTTGCAATAATTCCGATATCACCAGCAGATAAGAATGGAGTTTCTATGAGTTTTTTACCAACAGCTCTATAAAGTTTAGACACCCTCTCTTTTTTATTGATTTTAGGATTTGTTAATTCTGTTTCACCTGCAACAATACATCCAGTTGCAACTTTAATATAACTTAATTTGCCACTGTATTGATCAATTGTAGTTTTGAATACATATGCTGTGGCATCTCCTTTATCACTGATAATTAAATCTTCTTGTTCTCCCTTTTTATTGGTAATCCACTCAACTTGACCAAGAGGCTTAGGAAAGTTATGTGCAATAAAGTTAAGTAAAGATGTTATTCCAGATCCCTTTAAAGTTGAGCCACAAAATACTGGAACAACTCTATTATTAAATAAACCTTTTTTTAAACCAACTCTAATATCATGAGCATCTAAGGTTCCTTCAGAAAAATACTTTTCTATTAATTCATCATCACCTTCTGCAGCGTATTCTATTAATTGCTCTCTGTATTTTGCTTCAATTTCTTTATATTCTTCAGGTATTTCTCCAATGGTCTCTTTTTCTATTCCGTCATTAGCGAAATATGCTTTATTTTCAATTAAATTGATTATTCCTTTAAATTCTTTATCTTGTCCCATTGGAATAAATGTTGGAACAAAAGTTGCATCAAAATGTTCTCTTAAATCATTGATAACTCTTGTGTAATTAGCTCTCTCACAATCCATTTTGTTAATAAATACTGCGCGAGGTTTATTTCGGTTGTCTAGACGACGCCATAGTTTTATGGTTTCAATCTGTGCCCCATCTTTTGCATCGACCATCATAATAGAAGCTTCGGTTGCTCTGAAACCGCAAATAGCCTCGCCAATGAATCCTGCATAACCGGGAGTATCGAGGAAGTTTAAATGTTTATCATCCCACTTGAGATGTGCTAAACTGGTATGAACAGAAATCAATCGCTTAATTTCTTCTTCTGTAAAGTCACTAATTGTTTTACCGCTTTCGATAGTTTCTGGCTTCGAAATGACACCCGCATAATAAAGCAACTGCTCCATTAATGAGGTTTTTCCGGTCCCATTGTGCCCAACGATGGCAATGTTTCTAAGATCAGTACTTGTAACGCTCATAATTCCTCCTTTCGTTCATTAAGAACAACACGCGTATATCTTCACTTTACGCCCTCTAATGCTAATCTGTCAAATTATTTTTTCTTAACATTCTGTAGGGTCATTTACTTTTCAATATTTAATTTGAATGATATTATTCATTATTTAATACTAATTATATATATATAAAGAAAATAGAGATAAAAAAACGAGTTCAATAATTTGAACCCGTCTATTTATTATATTTCTAGTTTACTTACCAATATTTAATATTTCATCAATTTGTTTATTTATAGAATCTTTTAGAGTTGCAGCAAGTACATCATCTTTAGTTGCTTTTAAGGAAATTTCATTTACATTTTCAATAAAAAACGACCATGGTGGAGCAGCTAAAGCAACAGCAATCTTGTTAATATTACTAAAAGATGGCGCTTTTTTGCCGAGTTCAATATCAGTAATAAAGGAAGAAGATATTCCACACTTTATTGCTAAATCTTTTTGTGTTAATCCAGCTTTTTTTCGTCGAACTCTCATATTTCCAGCAAAAATACTTAGTAAATTAACCTTTTTACTCATAAATACCTTCTTATTTTTATCTATTACTTTTTGGAGCAAAGTGATCAAATTCCATTGAGAATGTTCCTCTGCCTTGAGTAGATGATCTAAGGGCTGTTGAATAACCAAACATTTTTGAAAGTGGTGATTCACAAATAATATGATCTCCACTTGTTCTGGACTCAATAATATTTACAAGTCCTCCACGACTTGTTATTCCACCAATTACCTCTCCATCATATTGAGATGGAACTACAATAATAACTTTCATTATTGGTTCCATTAATACAGGATTTGCTCCCTGGCAAACTTTATCAAAACACATTGCAGAACAAGCTTCAAAAGCAAATTCACTTGCAGTTAATTCATTATATTCAATTGCATCAACTGATACTTCCATATCACATATTTCATAACCAAATTTAATTCCAGAATTGAAACTATTTTTTACACCATTTTCAATTGCACTAATTATATTTTCAGGAATTCCTCTTGTTTTTGCATTCATTTTAAATATGTTTCCAGATCCTTGTGAAAGTGGTTTAACTGATAAACTAATTCCTGCTCCATTTTCTTTATTAGCAAGGAATTTTGAAAATTTTTCATGTCCACTATTTGTTGAAGTAATTGATTCTCTGTATGTAACTTGTGGATTACCAACATGAGCTGCTATGCCCATTTCTTTAGTTAATCTAGTTACAAGTACATCAAGATGTAATTCACCCATTCCACTAATAACAAGTTGTCCAGTTTCACTATCATCTTTGTAAGTGAAAGTTGGATCTTCCATAGCTAATTGTTCAAGACCTTTTTTTAGTTTTGCACTATCACTTTGAGTATTCGCTTCAATTGCGATAGTAATAACAGGAGTTGGGAAGTGCATTTCTTCTAGTAATATTTTTTCGCCTTCACTTGATAAAGTATCTCCGGTTTGAATATTTTTGAAGCCTACAATAACACCAATATCTCCCGCATTTAGTTCATTTAAATCTTGGGTTCTATCTGCATGCATACGAAGAATTCTACCAATTCTTTCTCTTTTTTTCTTTGTTACATTGTAGATATTAGACCCTTTTTTTATTGAACCTTGATAGACTCTTATATAACATAAGGGGCCAGCTTCTTTATCTACTTGAATTTTAAATATTAAAGCAAGTGGATTAGCATTCTCTTTATGTAAAATTTGAATTTCTTTATTTTTCTTAAGGTCTGTTCCCATTACTGTTGTAATTTCGTCAGGTGATGGTAGGAAATCAATGACCCCATCAAGTAAAGTTTGTACTCCGATGTTTCTAAGAGAAGACCCTACAAATATTGGTAATACTTCTCTTTTTAGAGTACCTAATCTTAGAGCTTTTTTGATTTTATCTGTGGGAATTTCTTCTTCATTAAAGAATAAGTCCATAATTTCTTCATCATATACTGATGCTTTGTCAATTAAATTTTCTCTCCACTCTTCAGCAAGTCCAATCATATCTTCTGGAATATCTGATTCAATAATTATTTCACCCTGTGTCTCCGGATCAAATGTTAATTGTTTCATTTTTAATAAATCAATTATACCACTGAAATCATTTTCAGCACCAATTGGCAAATATAGAGGTACGGGATTTGCTTTTAATTGTTTCTCAATTTCTTTTATTGCATCAAAAAAGTCTGCACCAAGACGATCCATTTTATTAATGAACCCAATTCTAGGTACCTTATAAGTATCTGCCTGTCTCCATACAGTTTCTGTTTGAGGTTCAACACCTCCTACTGCACAAAAAACGCCAATTGCACCATCTAAAACTCTTAATGAACGTTCTACTTCAGCCGTAAAATCTACGTGTCCAGGTGTATCAATAATATTGACTTGATAATCATGCCAATAACAAGTAATTGCTGCACTAGCGATGGTAATACCACGATCTTGTTCTTGTTCCATCCAGTCCATAGTTGCATTACCATTATCAACTTCACCAATTCTGTGATTTTCTCCAGTATAGTAAAGTATTCTTTCTGTTGTGGTAGTTTTACCAGCATCTATGTGGGCCATAATCCCTATATTACGTATAGTTTTAACGTTCATAATGTTTCCTTGTAGTATATTATCTCAATGATATTAACAGTTTTATTAAAATATTGCAATGTAAAACATTTTGTTAATAAATCCATTTTATAAGTTTTTTATAAATTATAAAAATTGTTAATTTGTTTAAGATAAATAAGTTATAATTTATAATATAATTAAATTACTATATGTAGCAACAGATTAAATATAAGATAGAAATAAATGCTTTTCACGTCAACTAAATCATCATATAAAATTGAAAAGAAGAAACAATATTCTGTTTCTTCTCTATAATTTTTATTTTAGTAAAAATTTTAATTGCTTTAATTTCCCCTTCAGTGGCGGGTTTCTGAGTTTTATATCAAAAAAGAAATGTCTTTTCATAATAGATTTAGAATGAGAAAAGGTTTCAAGTCCTGTTTTCCCATGATAAGAACCCATACCACTATCTCCAATGCCACCAAAAGGTAAGTTGGGGTTAGAAAGATGAATTATACAATCATTTATGCAACCACCACCAAATGCTAAATTATTTTCGTAATAACCAATCTGCTTTTGATTTTTAGTAAAAATATATAGGGCAAGGGGGTGTGCTCTATGGTTTATAAATTCCATTGCATCCTCAAAAGACTCTACTTGCATAACAGGAAGTATGGGACCAAATATTTCTTCTTGCATTAATGGGCTATTTTCATTAACTGAAATTAATACAGAAGGAGCAATTTTAAGCTTATTTTTATCAATTTCTCCACCATGAACTAAAGTTCCCATCTGAAGGAGTTTTAATAATCTATTAAAATGCTTTTCATTGATTATTTTTGGAAATTCTTCATTTGCTACTGCATTTATACCATACATATTTATAATTTCATTTTTTAGAGCTGTAACAAAAGGCATGTAGACATCTTTATGAACTAATACATAATCAGGTGCTACACAGGTTTGTCCTGCATTGAGATATTTTGCCCATGCAATTCTTTGAGCTGTTAATTCTATATCTGCACTACTGTCAATATAAACAGGACTTTTCCCTCCTAGTTCTAAAACAATAGGTGTTAGATTTTTTGAAGCTTTTTCCATTACAATGTGCCCGACCATAGGACTTCCTGTAAAGAATATTAAATCAAATTTCTCATCAAGAAGTGCTTGGTTCATTTCAGAACCACCTTCAAAAGTTGTAATAAAATTTTCATCAAAAAATTCTTCAATCATTGTTTTGATTACTGAAGATGAAGAAGAACTGTATCTAGATGGTTTTAAAACAACACAATTTCCTGCAGCAATTGCTGCAATAAGCGGAGAAAGTGTAAGTTGTACTGGATAATTCCAGGGACTCATAATAAGAACCAGTCCTAAAGGGTTGTTTATGCGATAACTTTCAGCAGGAAAGTGAATAAGCGGTGTTGAAACTCTTCTTTTCTTCATAAATTTATAAAGATGTTTTTCAACACTTTTGATTTCACCTTTTATAATTGATATTTCAGAAATGTAAGATTCTTCAGGGCTTTTTCCTAAGTCTTCATGGAGTGCAATAATTAAGTTGTCTTCATATTTATTAATTGCTTTTTTTAATTTATCAAGATTTGCAATTCTTGATGAATAACTTATTGTTGTTCCTGCGTTGAAGTAATTTCTCATTTTCTGAATTGTGTCTGAAATATCACTCATTATTTTTCCTTAAATTAATTCTGTTTCTAGCATATTTGAGTAAGCATCACCATCTTCTGCATATTGATAGAAAGTTTTAATATTTTCTAAATCTAGATATCTTGCTGTTATTCTACAATCATAAGTTGTGTTAAGATCTTTATTGAAAGAGTTTAACATATTCCATGACCTTCCATCTAAAGGTTGGGTACTAGTAGTCACCATAGTCATAGAAATATGATAGTCTTTATCAGTTAAAGCTTTTTCAAATAAGGCATTTTGACTCATTTTTGGATGTTTGGGGTGAAATATTTCTTTAGGATAATTAACAAAATCTTTTACAACTTGATCAGGAATAGTATAATTAGCAGGTAAAAAATATGTAGCTAAAAGGATAATATGTTTTTCACTTTCACAGTGTAATAGTGTAGTAAAAAATTTTAATGGACAAACAAATCTTAATTTTTCTAGAGGATAATCTGAAATATTGTCTATACAATTTTCTACAAACCAATTTGAAAAGAAAATATCATACGATACTCTTGGTTTTTCCTTGTGCTTTTCATACATTTCCTGTTCTATGGTTTGATAGAGTTGTGATGTTGTCATAAGTAGCTCCTATTTATTAATAAATTTATAATAATATAAGTTTGTCAATGTTTCAATGTTTTAATTGAAATATAAGTATGAAAATTACAATTATTAAATAATAAAATGTTTAACATAGATTTATACTAAAATTTAGACTGTTTTATATCTGTAAAAGTTTGTATAAGAATAATTAATTATTAGACTTCAACCCAATACAATAAATATTATGGCATAAAAGGCAAAATTTAAACATTCAATTATATTTAACGAATTTCTCTTATAATTTATGATTATATAATACCTTTCTTTACAATATTGACTATAAATTCATAAAAACTGTGTTTTAAG